>CAZGYK010000005.1:0-24571 GCA_964530485.1 uncultured Oscillospiraceae bacterium | reverse complement strand
CCTCCATAAGCCTGAGCAGGATCAAAGTAATCCAGAGCTTTGGTGCGTCGGCGTATAAAAAGGTTACGAATAATTCGCTCGATCCGCGCGTCGCCACCAAGACAACGACGTCCGGAAGTACCGACATCGTCGACGTTGTTCGCGGAGATACGGTTGATTACAGCTACTATCTCAAGAACGATTGCTCGGCCCAGGGGCTTAGCAATATCGAAGTCATCGACGTTCTTCCGACCATAAACGATCCGTATACCATTATGGATGGTGCGCGCGGATCCGGCTGGGGTCTTGACCTTGATCTTATGAGCTTTATTGTAAAAGTTGAAGGCATCGGCAATTTGGATCAGAGTCAGTTCACAGTCTATTTCAGCGACAAGGTCGCGAACGGGATTTCGAACCTTCGCGGCGCAGCTATGGGTTGGACAACGACCTGGACTGCCAGCGGTTCTCCGGCATCCTTCCGGGTTGTTGTAGATCCGTCCGTAACTCTTCCGGCGGGCAAGACCCTTGAGGTTAGCTGGAAGATGCTTGTTCCGGACAGCTCCAACAGTCTCCCGGTCGGAGCAGCAAATCAGGTTGCGTCCAACAGCGCCTGCTTCTACTTTACGCAAAAACAGAACCCGAAGAATCCGAATTCCAAAGATGTCGAGTTCCATGCCGAACCGGAAAAAGTCAGCGTCAAGCTTTTCGGCGAACAGGATCTTAGCCTGAGCGTATACAAGGCTTTGACCGATAATACGAGTTCGGCCCCTGTTACATTCAATTTCATCCTTGAACAGCAGGATTCATATTTCAAGACATGGAGCGCGGTAGACTTCACGAAGATTACGATTGACCCATTGCTGATCGGATCGATCGTTACGGCCCAGGATCCTCTGATTGCCGGGTCGACGGGAACCTTTAAGCTTACGGCAACACCGAACGCAACAAAGGTAGGCGGGCAGTTCTCCGGGCTTCCGGAAGCGAAATACCGAGTACGCGAACTGATCCCGGCCGGTGGATTCAAGTATAGCGTAGGCTATCGTACGAGCGTTGGGAGCGGAAATTCGCTCTACCTGGTACCGGGTCTTGAGAATCCGTCGATTACCGTTACCAACAGCTATAGCTATACCCCACCGCCTCGTTCATTCACCTATTCTCTCGGAATCCTGAAAGTCGATTCGACCGACGGAACACCTTTGGCGGGCGCGAGCTTTGAAGTTCGCAATGCGGCCGGTACCCTCGTAGGTTCCGGTACGACCCCGGCGAGCGGAATGCTCCGGTTTGACGGACTCGAAGCAGGCAGCTATACCGTAAGAGAAACTGCCGCGCCGACAGGATATATTGGCGGCTACAGCACAACCGTAACGCTGAGCGAGGCCACCCCCGGACGTTATCTTGGATTGACGGCGGTCAATACGCCGATCGTACCGACCGGAACGCTTTCTATCGGAATCTTTAAATATGACGCAGCCGACCGGACGGCTCTTGGCGGAGCAAGTTTCCGCGTAACCGGGCCGGATGGTGATGTCGGTGTATTTACGACAGGAGCCGACGGAAGAACCAGGATTACCGGACTGACGCCGGGCGTCTATACGGTTGTTGAGACGGTCGCGCCGGCGGGATATACGCTTGATTCAACGCCGCGCACAGTGACGGTAGCCGCAAGCGCAGACGGAACCGACGTTGAGGTCGGAGTTGATATTCCGAACAGCAAGGAAGAGGAGATCAAAGAACCAGACAAACCCGGGGCGGGAACAGAGATCGATGAACCGAAGCCACCGGAAAGTGGATGGGGAGCACACTGGTCGCTTCTCAACCTGATCTGCGCTCTCTTCTGTATCTTCACAAGCATCTTCATGCTCTTCACCATCCGCAAGAAGAAGGATGAGGACGAGTATGAAAGTGCGGATTACACTGACGAAGACGGGAAAGAGAAGAGAAAGAAAGATCATATCTGGCGCGCAATCGGCGTGCTCGTAGCAGTTGCCGCCGCGGTCACATTCCTCGTAACCGAAGACATCCGCCAGCCGATCGTATGGGTCTGTAATTGGTCCTGGCTGATGGTGGTGTATGCGCTGGTACAGTCGATCGTCATCTTTATCTTCCGCCGCTCGTTGAAGGACAAGAAAAAGGACGACGGAAACGATCAAGAATACGCGAAAGCGTAAAATGCAATCATTTGAAAGGGCATCCGGAAGGATGCCCTTTTTGATTTCGTTGTACCTCGAAGGAGCGCTGTTTGCGATAGACCGGCGTGTTGCAGAGAACCGATTCTTTACATGGGCGATAGCTTCGCTCGAGAAAGTTGGATTCCTGAAAATATTGGAACCGTGGAGACATTCGGGAATTTGTCTTACGTCTTGCGTTCAAAAGTGTGACGAAGCGATAGGCGGTTGCTTCAAGGCGGGCGGCGGGGTATAATGAATCACGAACATACCGATTATTGAACGAACCAGAGGAACTGAAATGCTGTTTTCATCAATGGAATTTTTATGGCTCTTTTTGCCTTTGGTTTTTGTAGTTAGCAGGCTTCTGCCGAGAAAAGCCAACAATATTTGGCTTTTACTTGCGAGCTTGTTTTTTTATGCCTTCGGTGAACCGGTATATATTCTTTTGATGTTGTTTTCGATTCTCTTTAACTACGGCGCCGGGCTTTTAATTGATCCGGCAACGGGGATTAAACGGAAACTATTTCTTACCGCGGCGGTAGCGGGAAATCTCCTGCTGCTCGGCTATTTCAAATATTTCGACTTCTTCCTGACCTTGATCAATACGGTAGCCGGACGGGAAGCGTTTGCCCTCAAGAGCATCGCCCTGCCGATCGGGATTTCGTTTTATACCTTCCAGATACTATCGTATGTAATTGATCTTTACCGAAAAGAGATTCAACTTCAGAAGAATCCGTTAAAACTTGCGCTTTACATCTCGTTTTTTCCACAGTTGATCGCGGGACCGATTGTCAACTACCGCGATATCGAAAAGGACCTTGACGGGCGGACGGTGTCCCTCGAAAAGACCGCCTATGGAATCAAACGTTTTGTCTGGGGTCTTTCGAAAAAGGTTTTAATTGCAAATACCCTCGCCGCGACGGTTGACAATATCTTAAAACTTCATCTCAACGATGTCCCGTCGGGGTATTTATGGCTGGCATATGGGCTGTACGCCTTACAGATCTACTACGATTTTTCTGGTTACTCGGATATGGCGATAGGACTTGGAAAGCTGTTTGGTTTTTCTTTTCTCGAAAATTTTAATTATCCCTATATTGCGAAGACAGTGACTGAGTTTTGGCGCCGGTGGCACATTTCGCTATCGTCGTGGTTTCGCGACTATCTCTATATCCCGCTTGGCGGGAACCGGAAAAGCAATGGACGGACGGCATTAAACCTCATTATTGTATTTGTCTGTACCGGACTTTGGCACGGAGCGGGGCTCAGTTTTCTCGTCTGGGGGCTTTGGCACGGTCTATTTTTAATCGTTGAACGGTTTTGGCTGAAAAAGGTATTGGATAGAAAATGGTTTTCGGGCTTCCGAAATCTCTATACGCTGTTTGTCGTCTTTTTTGGTTGGATCTTTTTCCGCGCAGGAAGTATTTCGATTGCGCTTGAGACGATCAAAAAGATGTTCTCGTTTTCCGGCGGAAACCCGAGCTTCTATTATCAATCGGTCGGCAGTGCGATGACAATAGTCGTTGCCATAATTGCGGTTTTGGCGGCAGGCCCGGTTCAGCAGATTTTTCCAAAACTAAAGGCGGCGCTATACGACGAGAAAAATACCGGGTATTTTCAGATTGGAGCGCTTGCGGTCGTTTTGATTCTTTCGATTATTTCGCTGGTCAGCGGAAGCTATAACCCGTTCATTTATTTCAGATTTTAGAAAGGGGATATGAGATGAAAACAAAGCAGCGGATTCTCGCAGCCATCTTTTTTGTTTTAATCCTTGCACCAATGATAGCGTTCCCCTTTGTTGGGCTGAGCGCCGATAATTTGGAAAATCGCGAACTGATTGATTTCTCGGAGGTGACCCGCGCGCCGATCCGCAACAAGCCGGCTGTGTTTCGGGAGTTTTTTAACGACCACCTTCCGTTTAAAAATGAAATTGTCGGGATCAATTCCCTTGTTTCGATGAAGTTATTCCGTACAACCGCGAGCCCGCTGGTTGTTGTAGGAGAAGATGGTTGGCTTTTCTTCAATAATATCGGCAAAGATAATCCGATCGACGATGTCGTTGGAAATACCTCTTTTTCGGACGAAGAAATGGAACTTGCCAAAAACAACATCGACCGTAGAGCAAGAGAACTTGCAGAAAAAGGAATCGATCTTCGAATCCTGATTGCGCCGAATAAGGAAGCGATGTACCGAGAGTATCTTCCGGAATATATCCGATCCCGCGCGGCAGCAGAAAGCAGAACCGATCGACTGGTTTACTTCTTAAACGGGGAGGAAGGCCGAGTTGTCTACCCGAAAGAAGAACTTGAGAACGAAAAGGCGGAACACCGCCTCTATTATCGGTATGACACCCATTGGAATGCGCTTGGGGCCTATCTTGGAGCTCAGAAACTGTATCATACTCTCGAAATTGAGCTTCCGGATCTTGACAGCTACCAGATGGAGACAGGGGTTCCTCCGAAAGATTTGGCCAACCTTGCCGCGATTGGTGATTTTTGCCGGGATGACGTGTCATATACGTTAACGGGGTTTGACTCCGGCGTAACGTTTGAACGCGAGGAGATAGCGAACGGATATGTTCGCTATACATCCGATGCAGCGGATAACAGAACGGTTCTGGTGATAGGAGATTCTTATTTTGGCGCACTTCGCCCCTATTTTTACACCCAGTTTTCAACCGTCATTGAAATCAACCGAAATGCGACCCAGTTCAATCCGAATGCCTTGATTGAGGAGTATCAGCCGGATATTGTAATCTTGGAAATGGTAGAACGGGCCAGTTCGATCCTTTTACACGACGATATTTTGTCATAGCGTGATTAAAATGTGAAAATAATGGAAGAAATCGCTTTTTTCCTGAGAGATTCTGTAGTATAATAGCAACTACATCACCCAAAAACGAAAAATGTGATCGGGATGAGGGCGAAGGTGACATTGTAATCACGGAAGTCTTTTTTGACTGGGATAAGTTGTTATTGGATTACCTCTCTTCGAAACAAACAGGAAATCGATTTTGATGAAAGATTCAAAGAAGATCTTAAAAAGAATAACGGCTTTTATGCTGGTAGCTTTTTTGGCTTTCGGCTTTTTCGCTTTGCCGGCATTTGCGGTAGATAGTCCGTCCGGACTTTCGGCAACTTGGAACGGCGGAAATAGCGTTCAAGTCCGCTGGAATTCGGTTGGCGGGGCTTCCATTTATTATGTGTTCCGCTCGACCTATGACGGGGGATACCAGCAGGTCGGGTCGAGTATGACGACTGGATTTAGCGACTCGGTTCCTTCAACAGGGATTACCTATTATTACCGCGTTGTTGCGTCGGACGGTACCGCGACCGGGGAATTATCCGGAACGTCGACCGTTACAACGAGTATTATTGTTACAGTCGATCTTATGGGTGGGATTTTGGATGTTCCGAAAACAACGATGCTATCACCCAATGAGAAGTTCGCCAACCCTGGGGTTCCGACAAGGGAGGGATATCTCTTCCGCGGGTGGACGACAGACAAAGCCGGAGAAGAACTGTATCACTTTGAAAAAGATGTCGAGACAGGATTTACGCTTTATGCAAAGTGGGATAAAGTCCATACGGTTGTTTTCCAGTACCAGGGATATGGAGAGGATAACAATTTCTTGGTTGGGCACGGGAACCTTATTGATCCTCCGCTAGATCCGGAAAATCGGGCTGATTATCAATTTCTAGGATGGTTCGACGGTGAGACGGAATGGGCGTTTTCGACGATGGCCATGCCGGACCGCGACCTTGTTTTGACCGCTCAATGGCTCGACGAGAGGGTCAGGGATTATATAGTTACCTTTGATTTTGCCGACGAAAAGGATACCCGCGAAGTAAAGATTGTCCGAAACGGAAATCTGGTTGCAAGGCCGGACGATCCTTCTCGGGAGGGGTATCGTTTCGAGGGCTGGTATCATGAGCGTGAGCTTTGGAATTTTGATCAGGATGTTATGCCAAATCGAAATCTTCTCTTGAAAGCGTCATGGACGGCCGATGTGGCTGCTGCCACGGCAGGAAATAAGACCGGGTTTGATTCGCAGATTACATCTCAAACAGGGAATCCGTTTCTCGACATTTCAAATGGCAATGTTCCGGGCGGTGGATTTAATTATTCCGGGTACTGGTCGGTAATCAATCTTCTCTTTACGTTTTTTTCCGTCATTTCTGCTGTTGTCGTAGCGGCGCGCCTCTTTACCAAACGCTGGAGCCAAAGAGGGTTCCGTTCTCGAAGGATCATTTTGTTTGGCCAGTTTGCTGTGATGGTTGGCTTCTTGATGCTCGTTCTGATAATTAGAGAAGATTTTACCCAACCGGCGCTTCTTGTGACGCGCGGAACCATCGTAACAGGAATTCTTTTTCTTTTACAGGCTCTATTCCTGTTCCTCTATTTCGGAAAGGGGATGGAGCGGAGCGAATGGATGGATTATTTGAAGCCGAAGGGTTTTCATGCGGATTTCCGAAACCGGGAAGTTGCGGTTGCTGAACCGCTTCCCGCAGAAAAATAAAAAGAACCCCCGTTAAACGGGGGTTTTCCTTTTGCAGTGAACATGGACGCAGTTCAGTCGCAAAGATAAAACGCGGTTTCAAACGGGGAAAGCGTCAGGGTACTTTCGGAAGGGGCAGGCTCACCAGTAAGCAGGTTGCGGCTCTTTCCGATTGAAGGAATCGGGATATCTACCGTTTCGCTCCCAGCGTTGACGGCGACGACGACGCGTTGCTGTTCCCATTCGCGGAGAAATGCAAATGCCTGATTGGACACGTAAAGTTGGCGGTAGGAACCGTAGCAAAGAGCGGGCGAGTCGCGGCGTATTTTTGAATAGCGGGAGATTTTATCAAAGAGCTCGTTCTCAACCGGGGAGGAAAAGCATGGACGAAGAGCGGAATCGTCCGTTTTGGAACGGATTCCTTCGACGCCCCATTCGCTTCCATAGTAGATAGAGGGGATACCCGGCATACCGAACAGCAGGCCGTATGCGGCGTTGAGATGGGCCGGATTTTTGAGTTCGCTTGCAATTCGGTTGACGTCATGGTTATCGATAAAGTTATAGAGCGGTTTTCCTTTATAGAGTGTCCATTGCTCCGGGCCAAACTGGCGGTTTAGGCTATAGGCAATCTCAAAGAGATTTTGATCGTTTAAGCTGGAATGGATTCCCTTATACGCTTCGTAGTTGGTACAGCTGTCGAGCATTTCCGGGTTGAGAATTCGGTTATAGTCACCGTGGATGATTTCTCCGAGAAGGAAAAAATCCGGCGAAAGCGTTTTTACAAACGTATGCAGCCGGCGCAAGAAGGCTTCGTCGAGCAGATAGGAAACGTCGAGGCGAAGACCGTCGATTGAAAAGGTATTGAACCAAAAGCGAATACAATCCAAAAGATGTTCTACGACGGCGTCATTTCTGAGGTTTAGTTTTACGAGTTCGTAATGTCCTTCCCAACCTTCGTAGAAGAAGCCGTCGTTATAGGGGGAGTTGTTAGAAAAGTCAACATAAAACCAGTCGCGGTAGGGGGAAGATTCCCGCGAGCGAAGCAGGTCCTGAAATGCCCAGAAACCGCGCCCGACATGATGAAAGACGCCGTCCAGAACGACCCGAATTCCTGCGGAATGAAGCGCGGATGAAACGGAGGCAAAGTCTTCATTGCTGCCGAGGCGGCAATCTACCTTTTGAAAATCGCGGGTATCATATCCATGGGAATCGCTCTCGAAGATAGGCGAAAAATAGACCGCGCCGACATTGAGTTTTTTTAAGTGTTCGATCCAATCCAAAGTCTTTTGGATTCGGGGAACAAGAATTCCGTCATTTTGTTTCGGCGCTCCAAAAAATCCGAACGGATAGATTTGATAGAACGTAGTTTCCTGATACCACATAGATTTCTCCTCTTCATCTAAACCGAGATATTCTAAGTATATAAGAAGCAAAGGAAAGTTGCAAAAATGATGCGAATCGATTGCTAACAAACCGATGACATGGTAAAATAAGGGTGAGCCAAATGCGTGGCTTGTTTATGATGTAAGAAATTACGGTTATAAGCCGATATAGTAGTAGGAAGAAAGCCGAAAATCCCGCGAAGCGCTAAAAACAGAAGGATGAAAAATATGAGAACAACTGAAACTTGTATTGATAGCAAAGTGATGAATAGGAGCAGAGCCAAAGCCAAGGTTTTTATCACATGGTTGCTTGTATTCGCTCTGCTATTTACTTATATGGTTCCTCTAGCTTTGGCGGCGCCAGCATGGCCGGGGACGGCCGGGGATGATGTTCTAAACGGGATTGTTTATGATTTTGGAATCAGCGGGTCGACACCGGAGACGGTGACCGATGCTCTTGGTGGAGATGATACGCTTACCAATGTGACGATAAAAAACTCAGGTAGCGGAAGCGGAAAAGCGACATTTGTCCAGACAGCCGGCTCGTATACAGTTAGCGGAACGCTTACGCTTTCGAATATTGCGATGCAGAGCTCGAATATGATATTGAACGATGGGGCAATAATCAGCGCGAGCAGCCTTCTTTCCGGGAGTTCGATCACGTTTTCTTCGATTTCCGGAACGCTCCCGCGCACGATCGTTACCGGGATTTCCGCTTCGGAACTCTCCTATTTTACCGCTCCTAGCGGAATTTCTCTCAATTATCTCAACGGCTCGGTGATTGCGTCAAACAGCACCTCTTTGATCGTTTTGTTCGATGGAAACGGCGCGACGCTCGGGCCGGATCCCTTGGTAGTTTCTGCAAGCGGCGGAACGGTCTCGGCGCTTCCCTATCCTCCGCAGAAGACGGGATATACCTTTAGCGGGTGGAATACCGCGGCGGACGGAAGCGGAACAGTGTTTGACGAAACGACGACCGTCTCTTCTTCGATGACGGTTTATGCCAAGTGGGTGGTGCAGGCAACGCCGGTATTTACGAAAAACCCGCTAAGTCAAACGACGGCGGTCGGTTCTGCGGTTGTCTTTACCGCAAATGCGACCGGATATCCGACTCCGACGTTTCAATGGCAGAAATCTACCGACAATGGAATTACCTGGTCAGATATCGCAGACGCGGTTTCGCCGAGCTATACCGTAGCGAATCCGCAGCTTACGGACAATGCGTCCCAATATCGATGTGTCGCGACAAACGAAGTTGCGGCGGTTAACTCGTCTGTTGCAACGCTGACTGTTTCCAATACGGTGACGCCGACATTGAGCTCTTCCGATACAACCGTTGATTTCGGGCAGGTTGCTACCGGCACGAATTCTCCGTCCATGGAGGTAACTGTCAGCGGAACCGGTTTGACCGACGCGATCGCCTATACCGTAGCAGGAACAAATCCTGGTGATTTTACAGTGACCAAGGGAACTTGGAACAGCTTGACGGGCGGCACGCTTAAAATTACGTTCAAGCCGGGTGCAGCGGGAGCAAGATCGGCGACGTTGACCCTGACCAGTACGGGGGCTGCGCCGGTAGACATTGCTCTAACCGGTGAAGGCGTGAGTGCTTCTGCTCCTTTAATCGCGGTTAACAGGGCAAGCGTCAGCTTTGGAAATATTGTCGTGAATTCGACTTCCGGATCGCAGACGATTGTGATTACCGGGAGCAACCTGACAAATGCGATCGACTATTCTACGCTTACTGGGGATACGGGCGCGTTCACAGTGACGGCTGGTTCCGGATGGAACAGTACAACGGGCGGAAGTCTCGTCGTCACTTTTACGCCGACAGCGGTCCAGGCATACAGCGCGACGTTGACCATCAAGAGCGGAACGGCGGAGCAAAAAGTCATTGCGCTAAGTGGAAACGGAATCGCTCAGCCCCCTGCGCCGTCGTTGACGGTTGATCCGAGTTCGCTCAACTTTAATACTGTTTATACGGGTTCTTTGAAGACACTCCCGGTTACCGTAACCGGAACAGTTCTGCCATCCGATATCGTGGTTGCTCTTTCCGGGAGCGATTCCGGGCTCTTCTCTTTTGAAAAAGGGAGCGGTTGGAGCAATACGCAGGGCGGAACAATTGATGTAACTTTTACGCCGACGGCGAGCGGAGCGAAGGCGGCAATACTAACGATTTCGGCAGATGGCGGGATCAGCAAAACGGTCAACCTGACGGCGACCGGAGCGCTTTCGACAGCGCCGCAGTTCAATACCCAACCGGCAGATAAAACGGTAAGCGCCGGGGCGAACGCGACATTTACGGTTGCGGTTACCGGAACGCCGACGCCGACATTGCAATGGCAGAAGTCTACTGATAACGGAGCGACCTGGAATGATATCGCATCCGAGACCGGATCTTCCTTAACACTCAATAACGTAGCTGCTGGAGATGATGCAAGCCTTTACCACTGTGTGGCGAAAAATGCCGCAAATCCTTCGGGCGTAACTTCTAGTTCTGCTAAATTGACGGTGACTTATCCGAAACTGACCGTATCGCCTACGTCGGCTTCATTCGGAAATGTGACGATTGGTTCAGAGAAAAGCCAGACATTTACGGTAAGCGGGGTAAACCTGACCGGAAACATTACCTATTCGTTGGCTGGTACCGATGCCGCTGCGTTTAAGGACGCGGAGGTATCCTGGACAGCGGCAGCCGGCGGAACCATGTCGATTACATTCAAACCGACCGAAAAAAAGGCTTATGATGCGGTACTTAAATTTTCTAGCGCAGGTGCAGCCGATGTTTCTATCAACCTTTCAGGAACAGGAACGCTTGTTGTTCCGTCGTTTACGACCCAGCCGCAGAACCAATCGAAGATAGTAGGGGAAAGCGCCTCCTTCTCGGTTGAGCTAGCGACAGGGACGGCCGATTATACGCTCAGATGGGAAAAATCAACCAATGGAACAGACTGGAGTACGATTACGGGGGCGACGTCCAAACAGCTGGCGCTGAGCAATGTTGCTTTGGGGGATACCAACAGCCAATATCGCTGCGTTGCGGTTTATACCGCTGGGGGCGGGGGAACGGTAAACTCAAACCCGGCAACACTGACAGTAACGTCGGATCACAAGATTACGGAGAGCCCGGCAAAGATAACCGAAAAAGGAAAGGCCGGGACATTTAAGATCAACGGCGATGTTACTAAAGTGACAGGTCTTAAAATCAACGACAAGCCGATGACGCTAGAAGGAACCGGAACGTCTACCGTAAAGGTTAAGAACGGGACGACAGAGATCGGAACTATGACGGCGGGAAGCGTTGTATTGACATTTAACGCAACCTATCTTGACTCGCTCGCCAACGGAACATATAAAGTTGAAGTTGTTTTTAACGATGGGTTCGCAGTCGGCAGTTTCGAAATTTCGAGAGCAACTTCTTCCGGTAACGGAAACTCTCCAAATACAAACGACGAAGCGAATTTGACGCTCTGGATTCTCTTGATTGCCGTTTCGTCGGTAAGTATTATCCTTTTGCTGGTGTTGAAAAAGAAGCCCAAGAAATAGGATAGGAAAAGCAACAAATTATTGAAGAGGTTTTAGCGGCGGTTGGCAATTTGCTGACTGCCGCTTGTTTTTGAGAAGAGATCGAGATAAAATGGAGAAAGCATAAAATGGCATAGAAGTTTTGGGGGATTGGTTTGAAGTATTTCGGGAAGATCATAGACGCACACGGACATATTTATCCCGACAGGATTGCCGATAAGGCGACTCATGCGATCGGGGAGTTTTATCGGATACCGATGGTTCATCTTGGGACGGTAGACGAATTGTTAAAAGCTGACACGGCTGCGGGAATCAAGAAGCAGCTTGTCTGCTCAACGGCCACGACCGCCGAGCAGGTTGAGAGTATCAATGACTTTGTTGCTGGAGCGTGCAAGGAAAATCCGGTTTTCTTCGGTTTCGGGACGATGCATCCGGAGTATCCGAATTACGAGAAGGAACTTGCGCGGTTAAAGGAACTTGGACTTCGCGGGATTAAGCTTCATACCGATTTTCAGAAGTTTTATATTGACGACCCGAAAGCGGAGCCGATGTACCGCGCGATTGCCGACGCAAAGCTTCCGATTCTCTTTCATATGGGGGACGATAGGCGCCCCTTTTCCGAGCCGGAACAGTTGCGAAGGGTGATGGAACGTATTCCAAACTTGACAGCGATGGCTGCCCATTTTGGGGGATATCAGAAGTGGGATGATTCTATAGATCAGCTTTGCGGAATTGAGAACCTCTATTTTGATTCTTCGAGTTCGCTCGCGTTTCTTTCCCCAGAGACAGCGGCGGGACTAGTAGAAAAACTCGGAGAGGACAGAATTTTTTACGGAACCGATTTTCCGATGTGGGACCATACGGAAGAATTGGAACGGTTTTTTAAAATTCCACTCTCGGAAGAACTACAGGAAAAAATCCTTTGGAAAAACTTTGAACGAGTTTTTGGAGAGCAATAAACCGTTTACAAGACGAAGAGTTCAGCCGAATCAAAAAATACCCCGGCAATGCAGCCGGGGTATTTTAATATGGTTCGCAAGGCGGCGAAGCCTTGCCAGATGGTTACAGTTCAATTTCAACGTAGTAAAGCCCGCCCTTTGCCGCGGTTTCAATCCCGGCGGATTCATCATCTGCTGTTGTAATAAAGAGACCTGTTTCGCTTTCCCCGAAACAGCAGGAGGTAGTGTTTTTTTCGGGCAGCATAATTTTAGCCAGAAGTTCTCCGGTTTTTGGGTCATAGCGACCGATCATGCCTCCGCCCCAATGGGCGACCCAGAGCATTCCGGCTGCGTCGATACACATGCCGTCCGGATGACCGCGTTCGGGCGGAACCTCAAACGCGATCCTTCTTCCGGAAATTTCGCCGGTTTCTACGTTATAGTCGAAAACTGATACCGCGCGGGTAAGGGTATCGATATAGTACATGGTTTTCCCGTCAGCTGTCCAGTCGAGCCCGTTTGAGATTTGGACGCCGTCGAGAAGTTCGGTTACAGCACCGTCCTCTTCGACGCTATAAAGATGACCGATCGGGGAAGAGCCGGAAAGCGCCATGGTTCCGACAACAAAGCGCCCGGTAGGATCTAGCTTTCCGTCGTTAAAGCGCTCGCGGAAACTCATGCTCTTGGGGCGACAAAGAAACGACTCAACGTAAGGATCTTTAGGATTATTGTCGTTGAATAGATAGATGCCGGATGTCAGCGCAACAGCTACTTTATTCGAAAAAGGAACGGCAGCTCCGACAAGCTGGCCGAGAGGAGCGCAAGAATGGCTGCCGGTATCCGGAGAATAGCGGTGAAGAGTTGAAGCCGTAATATCGACATAGATAAGCGTTCTATTTGACGAATCCCAGCAAGGGCCCTCTCCGAGCTTAACAGCCGGAACCGCAAGACGGTCAGCTTCATAAACGCGCATAACAATACCCCTCTTTTTATTGAAAATTTCTTGATAGCTTCGTGATACTGTCAGCATAGCACACGGAGGGTAACCCGGCAAGGATTCCGGGAAAATGACAATTTGTATTGCCATTCATATCCGGTTTTGGTATTCTAAGTGTGGGATTATTTTGAGGAATACAGCCAAAATTGAGGCTGTAATCCAAGTAACAGGAGGTGTAATGAGAGAATTCAAATTGTATACTGATTCGACCTCTGATCTGCCGCAGGAAATTGTGGAAAAGATCGGGGTTACGGTGATTCCGACAGAAGTAGTCTTAAAAGGCAAAGGATATCTCGACTATCCCGACGAACGCGAACTGGATAAAAAAATGTTTTACCGGGAAGTTAGAGCCGGAGAGATGCCGACAACCGCAGTGATTCCGCCAAGCCGGTTTTATAAATATTTTGAAAAAGAAATTAAAAATGGATTTGATGTCCTCTATATCGTTTTTTCATCGGGACTGACAACGACAAGGCAAAACGCGCTGATAGCGGTATCTGATTTAAAAGAGGTTTATCCCGACTGTAATGTTATGGTCGTAGATTCTCTTTCCGCTTCGATGGGTGAAGGCCTTTTGGTCTATTACGCCGCCCAGATGAAAGCGGACGGAAAAACGATGGACGAAATCAGGCAGTGGATTGAAGACAACCGGCTAAAACTTTGCCACTGGGTTACGGTTGACGACCTTCAGCATCTTCGGCGAGGTGGGCGCGTTTCCGCGGCTTCCGCAGCAGTTGGCGGGGTTCTCAATATTAAGCCGATCATCAATGTCAGCGACGAAGGGAAACTTGAACCGGTCGACAAGGTTCGGGGAAGAAAAGCAGCGCTTGAGACCTTGTTTAACAAGGTAAAAACCGAGGCAGTTCTTCCGGAGGAACGGACGATTTTTATCATCCATGCTGATTGCGAGGACGAGGCGGAGTGGCTAAAAGAACGCGTTCAAAACGAGTTGCATGCGAAAGAGGTCTTTATCGGAATTATGGGGCCGGTCATCGGCGCTCATGCCGGGCCGAGCGCAATCGGAATTGTGTATCTCGGAGATAAGAGAAACAAGAATTAATCCCACAAGAAAAGGATGCCTTACGGCATCCTTTTTTGTTTTTGATTGAATCAGAATGTAAGGAGATACAAAGCGACTTGAATTGTCCCGAGCAAGCTTGAATCAATTGTTTTCGTTTCAACCTTTTAAAACCCGAGAGATTCATAATAGTGGCAAAGTTCTGTTCTTTCTGCGTCGCAATCCAGACTCAGGGCGTTGATTCCTTTATTCTTACAAAGTTCAACGACGTGATAAATCAATCGACCGGGGTAGCCTAAGTTAGAATATTCTCTTTTTACGGCGAGCTTATGCAGGAACCCGGACGAACCGTCAGGAATTTTTGGCCAGAAGATTGGATCCGAGAGTCCAAAGAGACAGGTTGCAATCGATGTCCCACCGCGTTTATGTAGAATAACGGGCTGAAATCCCGTTTTCTTGAGCGTATCTGGAGTTAGATCCTCAAGACGCCAAAGCGGTCTGTTTGAATCTATCAACCATTGCGCTGCTTCCCGTAGGATATTGCACGCTTCTTCCATATCTCCGATAGAAAAATAGATATCGTCCATGTACTTAGTAAAGCCGCTTTAGCGCGGCAATATCCAATTCCGCGAGAATTGCTTTGTTGCCGCCGTTGTATAGCTGCCCCTTTAAAAAGGATGTCCTACCCATGATTTTTGGGCTGTTTCCTTTGTATTTTTTATAGTCTTCGGTGCGGGAAGAAAGATAACCTTTTCGGTCATAGCTTTTCCCTTTGTACTGAAATGTTTCGCCATCAAAACTGGCGGGGTCGACAAGATTGCATTTTAAAGACTTATTCTGTTGCAGAGTTGCCGGAAAACCGGCGAGAAACCAGATAAGCAAACCAATCAATGCGCCGTAGACGAAGTCTATAATGATGTTATCAAACGGAAGCAGAAAGCTGAGGCTCTTCGAGGTTGAGGTAATAAGATAAAGCATCGGGTATCCTCCTAGGCGGTAGATTATACGATCATTGCGCCGCCATCGGCGCGGATTGCGGTACCGTTGATAAACTGGCTTCGCTCGTCGAGAAGAAAGGAAACGATAAATCCGACGTCGGCGGGGTTCCCATATCGACCTGAAAGGAATCCACCCTCGGGACGGTTTTCGAAAGGAAGCGTCTTGAAGATTTTAGGAACAAAATTGCCGGAGCGGGTTGGAACTTTGATTGCGCCGAGATCAAGCTGGTTGACATTGATATCGTATTTTGAAAGTTCTACCGCCGCTTCGCGCGTAAGCATTTTGATTCCGCCCTTGGTCATGGAATAGACAAGATCAAATCCTGTTGGGCGTTCAGCATGGATAGAGGCAACGTTGAGGATTCGGGAATAGGCGTTCTTTCTTATATAGGGGAGCGCTTCCTGGATACACATAAAGTAGCCCTTGAGGTTGACCTGCATCATACGGTCATATTGTTCCTCGGAGTATTCGAGAAGCCAGAGATTAAGCTGAATCGCGGCATCATTGACAAGAAGATCAATCTCTCCGTAGGCATCATAGGCGGTACGGAACAGATCCTTGATGCTCTGACGTTTGGATACGTCGAGCTGAACGGCAATTGCGTCTCCGCCTACCCTTTTGATCAGGCGCATTGTTTCGTCCGGCGGCGCGCTGTTGTAGGTTACGACGACCTTGACTCCCTCTTTCGCGAGGGTAACCGCGACGCCCTGTCCTATTCCGGTCGAGGAGCCTGTAATGACAGCGACTTTTCCGCTATTTGGATTTTTCGGCATTTTGTTTTCAGGGCGCATGTCAGGATTGTATTCCGGATGTCCCTTTTCGCGAAGGATCTCTTCGTATTCTTCATAATTGTAACGGGGAAAATAACTCTGGAGAAAACCGCCATCTGCCGAAAGGTCGGATCCGTTAATCATTTTTGCTTCATCCGAACTGAGGAAGAGAGCAATATCGGCAAGTTGGTCGTAGGTTCCGGGCGTTTTATTCGGTATCATCTCGGCCATCTGTTCATAGAGCGGCGTCCGGTCATTCTTAAATCGCTGATCATCGCCCAGAAGCGCGCCGGCCGAAAGAACATTCACATTAATGTCGTAAATACCAAGATCAATGGAAGCCTCGCGCATCAGCATTTTGATTGCGCCCTTCGCAACGCTATAAGAAAAATCGGCGCCGTTCGGCTTTTCATCATGGATACTACTGACATAAAGGATTTTACCGTAGCGGCGTTCTTTCATCAGGCGGCCGACTGCTTGGGTAAAAAGAAACGCGCTCTTAGCGTTGACGGCGAGACTTTTGTCATATTCCGAATCGGAACAGTGCTCAATTGATTTTGGCGCGATAGAGTTGTTGTTATGAACAAGAACATCGATATGTCCATAGCGGCTTACAGCGTCCGAAACAATGCGGTCGACATCCGATTTCGTGATGGCGCGGCTATCGACGCCGACGGGAATGGCGCCCTCTTCAGAGAAACGCCGCAGAAGGATTTGACCAAATTCACTTGCGGCATCGGTTATTAGAACAACTTTGTCTTGATAGCGCATTTGTTTGCTCCTCGAATCATGTATTTACGGTGTTTTTGACAAGGACACCGCATATAAAACTTGTTATCCTTCATAGGATCTGGGATAATAAGCGCAACAGTCAGAGAACGCACGCTCCTTGGACATGCCCGAACGAAAGAATAGTCCTTACGGTTAGATATGAAGAGCTAAATTGCGGCCCAAATGTGCTATATAATGTACGATATTTAGAGAGAATAGATCGTATGAAGTTATATCGTCAAAAAAACTTTATCGAAGGAGTTTAGCATATGGAATTATGGGATTTGTACGACAAAAACAGGCAGCCTCTATTCCGTACCCATCAACGGGGCAAAAAGATGAACCCTGGGGAACATCATATTGTTGTAGAAGTGTGGACTGTAAATAGCAAAAAAGAAATTCTTGTTACTCTGCGCGACCACTGTAAGGAAGACTATCCCGATAAGTGGGAGAACACTGGCGGTTCTGCATTGGCTGGGGAAACCAGCAAACAGGCCGCGATACGCGAACTCATGGAAGAAACAGGAATAATTGCCTTAGAAAATAACTTGATTCTCCTAGGTACTTATCAAGAAGAGTCTGCCTTTGTTGACATATACTTATTACGTCGGGACATATTGATAAATCAATTGAAAGTACAAGATGGTGAGACAGTTGATGCCAGATGGATTTCTTTAGAAGAGTTAGACAATATGATTGCAGATCAATCCTTAGATCTGCCTACTGGAAAAAGATTTAAGTATGTGGAACAGTGTTTCTTAAAAAACCTTCGTATTTTATAGCCGATCTTTCAGAAGGTGAAAAATACGAATGGAATTGGTATATCGTTTTCATGATTCCCAAATGGCGTTGTCTAAGATGGGTATCATATGGAAGGTTAACGGTAACCTAGTTTAGGACAGAGGAGAGAGGAGAGAGGGCTACCTTCTCTTTTTTTGGTTAGAAGAAAACCTGAGGCGACGCGCCGAAGAATAAATTCACAAGCGTTTAGCGGAACAGCCACATTTCTAGAACGGCGAACACTTCGCGGGAACAGCTCGGGACATAATAAAAGGGATTGTTGCCCGCCGGAATGGAGTATATATCGGTGAACCCTGCCTTTTCGGCATAGCCGCGCGCCCGGTAGCTATGGAATGCGTTTGTTACGACGACAAGCGGATCGCTTGGGTTGATCCCGTTTTTGAGAAGAAGGTCGGCGGAAAGCTGAAAATTGGTTTCGGTCGAGGTACTTTTGTCCTCTACGAGAATTTTCTCTTCAGGGACGTCGTGGTCAAGAAGCCAGCGCTTCATCGCAGACGCCTCGGATATCGTTTGTTTTGCGCCGGTTCCGCCGGTTACAACAAGAATTGCATCCGGGTTCTCTTCCCATGCAGAAAGGGCTGTTTCAAGACGGTAACGGAGCGGTTCTCCGATTTGATTATTCTTTAACCCGGCGCCGAGGACAATAATTGCTTTCTCATTTCCTTTTGCTGTGTTTGAAAGACCGCTTATCGATAGGAACAAAAAAAGCGAGAGAAAAACTGCGCCCGCAGAAAAAAAGAGATATTTCAGGATTCTTCCGATCCCCTTTTTGCAAAAGGTATCGATCTTTTGATAAAAAATACCGTAAGCGGAAAAGCCGAAGGCAATCGCGAGGACAAACGCCGTTCCTACGTTTACCAACGAGTAGATCAAAAGGTAGACCCCGTCAATCAAAAAGAGCGCAGCGAGAGTCCATATCACGATCTTTTTCCATGTGCGCATAAGAACCTCGTAGAATATAGAAGAATTAGCCTCGGGACGGCAATTAAAGAAGTCTAAATCAAAACCGGTATCGTATCAAGATCAAAACATCATCTGAATGAATCTTGAGTCAATGAAGGTTTCGGTTGAAGCAAAGAATAAGCGAAAACCTCGGGGGCATAGGGCTTTTGACATATCCGCCGCCGCGATGCCGTAACCCTCCCGGCGTTTCGTTAAATCTATTATCTGATTGCGAAAAATCAAAGTCAACTTGGAAACAAAAATTCGGCAAAACCGTCAACCATCCGTTGGATAATCAAGCGATATGCCGAAAATGTGTTAGTTTTTTGTTGTCTTCTTTTTTTCCTGCCAAGGGAAAAATGCAGCGACAAAAAGGAGCGGCAGGGATGCGAATAAAGAATAGAGATAACGGAATTCAGCGTAGACCGGAGTTGAAATCAGGATTGTCAGCCAAA
Source organism: uncultured Oscillospiraceae bacterium (assembly GCA_964530485.1). Taxonomy (GTDB): domain Bacteria; phylum Bacillota; class Clostridia; order Oscillospirales; family Ruminococcaceae; genus WRIP01. The sequence continues at coordinate 5,328 of CAZGYK010000005.1, read as the reverse complement.
TCAAGAGAATCGGAAGGAAAATCAAAAGCGCTTGGCGGTTCTTTCGAACAAGAGCAATACCTGCGAAAAGGAATGCAGCCCAGACAGCATATCCGCGGCTTGTCATAGACGTAAAGAACGGAACCGAGGAAGGGTCTTTGACGTAAAAGTCAATTGCCGCGGCCGGGAGTCCCGACAGTTTTGGGTCGGAGTAGATACCGAGGTCGTTTTCAGGAATCGATGTTTCATAAATCCAATAGCGCACGTCCGGGTACCAGTAACCCATGGTGCTGTCGGAGAATGCCAGGAGGTACTGGTAGGGATTTCGGATTCCGATCCCAACCCAGGTTTTCAAAAACTCCAGCGTGTGGTCTGAGAGATATTGTGGATTGCCTTTGAAGCGAATCAGATTTTTGATGTTGTCCGATATATGCGGGTCATATTGTTCAGCAATTTCGCTTGTCGGAAGAAATTCTTCAAGAAAAGCATACTGGTCCGGCGTAAGTTCTTTTCCTTCTGCGATCACGCGGGAGATTTGTTGAAGCGGAATCGAGAGATGCTCAACCGTATCTGCCGGGATGACGTCCATCGCGCGATAGATGGGGATAAGGACGATGAGAGAGCAGATGAGAGATGCCGCCAGCGAAAGCAAGAGAACAGGTTTTACGTTTCGCTTCACGGTTAGGAAAATCACCGTTCCGAGTAGGAGAATGAAAGCGTATAATCCATTGCTGCGGAAGAGACAGAATCCTGTTCCGGAGAGAAACAGAAGAATCAGCCTTGTAATAAACTGCCGCCTCGATAGATCGAGAACCGATATTTCCCACAGGTTTAAGCTAAAAAACAACACAATAGCGCCGAAGAGAACGTCTTTCCAAAGGGAAAAACTGAGCATGATCTGAAACGGTACGGCGGTAAAATAGAGAAAAACCAAGAGACAAAGATATCTGTTGATACCAAGAGAATAGAGGCGAAATACAACATAAGAAAATAGGAGCGAGAGAAGAACCATTTGTATGGCGGACACAAATGCAACAGAGCTGTTAACCTGTCCGAATAAGGCGTAGCCAATTGAGTAGAACGCTTTCATAAAAAGACTGTGCGCAAGCGGATGGTGGTTGGAGTATGGGTAGAGTCCTAAAATCTGTTGAAACTGGGAGAGGGAATCTGTCGTTAGAATTCCGGGGTAGAAACGCAAAAAAAACAAGCCCCAGACAACAAGCGTTGCGGCAAGGCAAGCTAGAAATACGAAAGTTGGTCGTTTTTGTCCCGGATGGCGAAACAGAAAATCGGTCGATTTCCCCTTTTTCAGAATAAAGGCAAGGATCCCGCCGAAAAGAAGCGAGAATCCGGAGAACCCAATCAAGAGACGGACCAGAGAGAAGAGCGCGGCGCCGGGAACAATCATGTTTTGGAGGTTTGCCAACAAAACAAAACCGGAAAAAAGCATCGCGATCCACTGCGAAGTTTTCGCGATGCCGGGCGAAGTATTGTCAAAGATCCTCGGGTAGGAAATAAAATAAAGCGCGCCGATAACCAAAGGGATAAAGCTGAGAATAGAAAACGGAAGAACAAACCAGAGAGCAAGGCAAACCAGGATTGAGAATAGAGGCCGCTTGATTTTTTCAAAAACAGTTCTCATGACGGGCCTTTCTCCTGACGATAGTGTTTTGCGTTGGGCTATGACAAAATTTCTTCAACATATAAGATGTTCGGGGCCTTTTCGATCAAATCGACAATTTCGGACGCTTTGAGATTTTGCCTGCTTGTTGCGGTTAGTATAAGCGTCGTTAGACCGTCGTCTGCCTGGCTGGTCTGGTGAACTTCAAGATCTTCAATCATCAACTGATTGGCTTTAGAATAGCTGATAAATTCGCGAAGTGGTCTTTGCGAGCGAAGTTCGACATAGAGGTCTACGGTAGTTGATTTCTTCCGAATTGAATTATCGAGTTTTTTCATAACGGTCATAATCAAGAAAATGGCAACTCCGCCAACGATTGCGCCGAGATAAAAGCCGATACCGATCGCAAGTCCGCCGCAGGCGGCAGCCCAAAGCCCGGCCGCGGTTGTAATACCGCGAACCTGATTTTTTCCCGTGATGATGATCGAACCGGCGCCAAGAAAACCGATTCCGCTGATGACCTGAGCGCCCATCCGAACCGGGTCAGACGCGCCGAATTCCTGAAATACGTATTGGTTGGTCATCATGACCAAAGCTGCGCCGACCGCGACGAGCATATGGGTTCGAAATCCGGCAGCACGGTTTTTGCGTTCACGCCCGAGGCCGAGCGCGCCGCCGAGAATCGCGGCAAGAACAATGCGGAGAAGAACGGACAACCAATTGATTCCATAAAGATCCATAATAGATCCTCCTAAGTCAGACGGCATAGCCGCATTTTACCCCGAAATCAAGGTGATCGCAAACCCGCCCGCGGGTTTCAAAAAAAGAGAAGGCTTACAATGTTTCCGGCAGATCGGCCATCCATTCTCCGGCGCTCTCAAAGACGATCTTCTCTGATACTGTGTCGGTTCCTTTAACAAGAAAACCGGTAGCGCTCTCTTCGACATCGAGAGCGATTTTATGCCCTTCAAGCCCGTCGGAAACGTAGTTGATTTGAAGAGATTTGAGAGCCTGAGTTTCAAAAACAGAAGTTCCAAACAGGTCACAGATCCATTCGGCATATCGGGTATTGTTCATATGCCGGTTGATGTCGATGTCGCTGAAAACCGGTGCGCGAAAAACGGTCTCTCGCGTCGAATTTTTGAGGCGGATTCGCTCGGGAGAGGGGTTTACCTCTTCGCGAAGCGGCTCACAGCTCTTATAGAAATCAACCGTGTCCGGGCGAACAAATTCGCGGGTTAAAAGATTGATCAACTTATATTTTAGTGTTGCATTGATAAGCGTGTTTCCGTCAGAATCGAAGTAGCGAAAAAAGCGGGGAAAGGTAAGGCGGTCGTATTGACCGGGCCAGGTAAGAAGCCTGATCTCCTCGCCGTATTTTGGATAACGCAGCATATCAACTCGAAGCCGGGCGATGACCCAGCAGAGATTGTCTTTTTCAATCTGGGGTTGGCTGCAGCCAAGCAGGCTTGCATGATGGTCGGCGATCATCTGCATCTCTGAGAGCATGGCCGACGGTTTGAGGCGTTCCCGAAAATCGACATCGGTCGCCTGTAGCTGGAACGACATTTCATAATGATTCGGAATCATAAGGTACTCCATTTCTATAGTATCACTTTTATTATAAGACCAATAGTTCAAAAGTTCAAATGACGCTTTCGGGAATCGCGCCGCTTCTGGTGACGGGCGGGATCGTTTCAAGCAAGAGCGAATGGCTGCGCCTCATTCTGCAATGCGGGGTTCAGCTCAACGAAGAAAAACTAAGTGAAGCGGATCTCGAAAGAGAATTACGATACGGAGATGTGGTTCGAATCGGAAAAAAGAAATTTATAAGGCTCATAGAATAAAAATAAGCGGGCTTTAGGCCCGCTTATCTTTTCGATTCAAAAAATTGTTTCAGCAATAATTCACATTGACGCTGTAGGACGCCGCCTAACAGCTCGATAGGAGGACTCATCGGAGATAAAGTCAGGTCCATAACGCTTCCCATACACCCGGCGGCCGGATCGAATGCTCCGAAGACAACGCGGCGAAGCCGGCTTGCAAGAATGGCGCCAGCACACATGGCGCAGGGCTCAAGCGTGACGAACAGTTCGCATCCGGTCAGTCTCCAGTCGCCGAGCGTATCGCATGCGGTACGAATCGATTCGGTTTCGGCGTGGGAGAGCGCATTTTTGTCTGTTTCCCTCCGGTTGTAACCGGAAGCGATTACAATATCATCTTTTACGATTACGGCGCCGACGGGAATTTCTCCGATCGAGTTCGCCTTTTTTGCCTCTTCGATTGCCATAGTTAGATAGCGTTCATCTCTTGTCATGATAGGGCTCCAAAGAGGGAATTAATCTGTTCGGTGATGCGGGAAAGGAACTCAAGCGCAAGCGTAAGAGAAACCGCAATCACAAGAAAGGCGATCATCCATCCGGACGAGAGTACTTTCCCAAGCGAAATACGGCCTTGCGGCGAATCGGATTGAGCAGGTTCTGGGGCTGTTTCTTCGAAAAGAGGGCGTCCTCCGGGATTATACTGTCGATAAAACGTTGCGCGCTCTTTTTGGCGAGCTTGGTAGTGGGATACAACCAGCCAAATCAAAGTAACCGCAAGCGAGACGACTTCGAGCGCAAAAAGGAACGTCATTACGCGATTGGTGACGGAAGGATCGGCATATTGTTCAAGATAAGATGCGCCGGTAGCAATGGCGTTATTTAGAAAGTGCATTACAGTTGCGGGGATTAGCGATTTTGACCGAATTGTTACGACGCTAAATAGAACCCCGAGCAAAAAAATGCCGGGAAACGTTACGATGTTATGGTGCATCAAAGCGAAGATAAAGGAAGAAAACAGGATGGCAAATCCGTCTCCGTATTTCCGAAGGCGCCCAAGCAAAACATTTCGGAACAGTTGTTCCTCTAGGATTGCCGGGAGAAGGGTATACTGAATGATAAAGAGGATAAGAGTAACGCCGCCGGAAGGGATAACAACATCGATATCCAATCCATAAATACCGATTGAATAAAAGAGATTCGTGAAAAACTGGTGGATAAAGTTGTTGATGAAGAAAGCAGCAAAGAAAACCGGAAGGGAAAGCGCAAGCCATGGAGATTCCGGTTTACAGTATTCTTTGTTCTTTTGATATCCGCGCGACATGAGAAAGATCGTTAGAATAAAAGAGGCAACATAACCGACGATCTCGGCGAGCCAATAGACGGGCTCTCCCGCGGCAGCGGAAAAATTCAATCCGTTTCCGGCAAGGAGCGAGGCAAATAGGTATAGTACCGCGGTAAGGCCGTTGAGAGAAATCATATAGACCAACATCGAAAACCCGATGGCGGCGGAATCATTTTGAAAGAAAGAAAATTTGTTGCGCTGCAAAAGAACACCACCTTAAACGACGCGTATCATCGCGCCGTCATGATAGGGACAAAAAGCTTTAGATCCTACACTGTTGTCACGCGTATTAAAAAGAGAATACGGAAATAAATGGAGGATACCCTGTTGAATGCTGGATAGAGACGAATTTATTATAGCATAGAACCTGCGGGACAGAAATTGAGTTTTCGATGATGCTCAGCTATAATATAGTCAGTCAATTTCAAAACGTTAAAGGGTTTTGAAACGGCGGGCTTGGCCCGTCGGCACGCGACTGACTATGCAGCAAGGTTAATGCCGCCACAGGCGGCGCGCGGCACACGCCGCGAATGAAAAACGCTTTAGCGTTTTTCATTTAACCA
>CAZGYK010000004.1:14395-26008 GCA_964530485.1 uncultured Oscillospiraceae bacterium | reverse complement strand
TTACTACGACGGAACCGGACAGGAGCAGGATGGTTACGCACTAACCATTTCCTTTGCCGAGGAGAACGGTCGCACAGATGCGGACAGCCTCCGGCAATGCTACTACATGATTGCAAAGAAGGAATACCGGCCTGATCCGCTCAAGCTGCCCAGTTCCCCGGCGCTGCATTACAATCCCAATCTGTCCGCCTATGACGGCCTGATGGGAGGTGATGTGAGTGTCTGAGGAGCTTGAACAGATGATGCGACAGGTGAAGCTGGGCGGCATGGCCAAACCCCCATTACGAGTTTAGCGGATGGGTTGTAACAAGCCCCGGGTCTATTTCAATCGACGACCCTATTTCCGCCTCTACTACCCTTACGATGCCTTCCGACGATGTAGAACTGACCGCGGTCTTTTCTCTTCAACAGCAGTACCCGCTTATGGTTACCGCCGTTGGCGGAACCGTTTCAATCAACGGGGTCACCCAAAATACAGGAGACTTTTTTGCCGGAGACTCGGTGGTTTTAGAAGCTTCTCCGCTTGCAGGATACAATTTCTTAACCTGGCTTGATTTTAGCGGCGGAACACTTAACAACCAGCAATCTTCGAGCACTTCCTATACGATGCCGGCAAGAGCAGCCACCGTCCAAGCTGTCTTTGTTTTAAGCGATCCAGTTGACCTCACGGTTACAGCAACAGCGGGAGGTTATGCAACCGGAACCGGAAAGCATATTAGCGGCGAAAAAGTTGCAATACATGCAATTCCCTTCCAGTACTATCATTTTGTCGGCTGGAGGATCACATCCGGAAGCGGCAGTATTGAAGTCACGTCTTCAACAGATACCTACTTTATCATGTCCAGTACGTCCGCAACTGTTGAGGCCGTCTTTGAACAGGATCCTAGCTATACCTTGACTCTAACCGGGCTAAACGGGACTGTCATCGGCGGCGGAACATTTTTCCCAGGCCAGACTGCAAATATTCAGGCAAAGGCATCTTCTGGATATACATTTGTGTCCTGGAGTACTTCTGACGGAGGAACATTAGCCAATTCCACCTCAGCGAACACGCTATATACCATGCCGTCTAATAACGTGACGCTAACCGCAAACTTCAGCCCGCTCGATGAGTATTCGCTTATGGTATCCTATATCGGAGGATCGGTCGATCCTACCGCTACATTCGCTTACGCAGGCCAGCAGGTTACGCTGACCGCAACACCGGATCCCAATTGGCATTTTGTCGGCTGGATCAAGCCCTCCAACGCTACCCTCTCGAGCTATACCGATCCCGTTACGACATTGATTATGCCCGCTGAAAACGTGAGATTGATAGCCGTTTTTCAACAGAACCCTAAATACACCGTATCCTTACAGGCAACTCCTGCCGGGGGCGGCATCCCATCACTTATGGGCGTACCAACAAATCAGTTTTATGAAGGCGATACGGTAACCGTATCCGCCGATGCAGAACCCGGCTACCGCTTTGCTTATTGGGACGGTCCAGGAGTAACTTTCGCCAATCCGAACAGCGACTTTACGACGTTCAAGATGCCTGCAACAAACGTTGTTGTAACCGCTGTCTTCTCTGCGGTCGGTCCATTTGACCTTATGGTAACACCCTCATCAGGAGGATATGCTACGTCCGGAAGCGGCCAGTATATGCCCGGCCAAACAGCGGAAATCTCCGCAACGCCAATGCCTTACTATCACTTTGCCGGATGGGTTGATGATAACGATGAAGGGAGATTTGACAACCCACTCGCACAAACTACTCAGTACTATATGCCCCACAGTAACGCACATGTCTCCGCTCTTTTTGAGGAGAACCCCACCTACACGGTTACGATTAAGAGCTCCAGCGGAAATCTTCTCGGAGCTATTACCCGATATCACGCCGGGGAGAGTTTCCAACTCGACTATGCGATTCCTCCGGGAGAGACATTTGTCGAGTGGCAGTCTTCCCAAGGCGGAACCTTTGATAACAATAAGAACTTGAGATGTAACTTTACCATGCCCGCAAACGATGTTATTCTCGTTGCCCTTTTGAAAACCGACCCGGTTCCCTATACGCTGCTCGTCAAAACAAGTCACGGAGAAACGATAGGGTCAGGAACCTATTTTTCGGGAGCAACAGTATCAATTTCTGCAAACCCAGACCTTCACTACCATTTTGTCGGCTGGACCGCAAACCATCCCGCCACTTTTGTAAACCCTATCTCCAGCAGTACTACCATCACAATGCCGGAAGACGACCTTGTTGTAACGGCTATTATGGTTGAAGACCAGAAGTTCCACTTAACTGTATCAGGAGATGGTGGAACCGAAACAGGAAGCGGTCTCTATTACGCCGGGGATCTGGTCCCGATTAAAGCTACACCGGATTCAACCCATGTTTTTATCAAATGGATCGCTGCCGACGGTGTCTTAACCAACCCTCTCCGTTCCTCTACGACCTACCAAATGGCGGCGGAAAATACAACTGTTATGGCTGTCTTCGGCCCGAGAGTCGCGTATAACCTTGAAGTTATCAACTCTTATGGAACTGCTTCCGGCTCGGGAAGCTACTATGCCGGAAAAACCGTGTCGGTAAGTACGTCGGTCAGCAACGGCATGGTTTTCAGCCATTGGATCGTAACAATGTCCGATAAGTCGGTCGCTGTTCCCTCTATCATTGGCGAAAATCCTAGTTTCGTTATGCCTGCGTCCGGGCTGACACTTGAGGCGGTCTATGTGACTCCGCCTGAGCCGGTACCTTCTGCACCTACCAGAACCAATCCCGGCGGCCAAACACAACCCCCGGTAAATCCGCCTGTCGTCACGCCACCGCCGTCTCCTCCCACACCCACTCCGCCGCCCAACCCCGGAACTCCGGGAGGGAATCAGCCGGCTCCAGTACCGACGCCGCCGACGACTCCTTCAATTCCTACCTTGTCAATCTTCGATTTGATCCTCACCGTCGCGGTTATTTCCATGTCGATCACTGGCTTTTTCGCAACATCAAAAAAACAAAAGGCGAAAAGAAACACTACAGTCTATAAACTGATTCTTCTTGTTGTCGCGATATCGATTGTTGCGCTGTTTTTCCTAACGCAAACCCTTACTGGTTCTTCGTACGTGTGGCTAGACAGGTTTTCTATCATTTTCCTAGCGATAACAGTCTTACAGGCAGTCGGATTCATGCTATTCATAAAAAGCCGAAACAAATGAGATCGATATGTTTTAGCAATAGACAAACGAAACCGGCCGTTCAGGCCGGTTTCATTACGAAATAAAGCATTTCTGTATTCTCGTTTCTGTCTATGGCTTACCTGATTTATCGAATCTACTTTCTATCTTTTGATTGTATCATCCATACGTTCAACAAGGATTCCAACTGCCGGTCACTTCGCTAACGTCCATCCGAACATCCTTAAAAAACGTAATGACTTGCACCACATTTCGTTTGACATCCCCAGAAATAACCGATACTATAAATCTCAAGAGAAACTGAACTCGGGGTAGCTATGCTGATACTTGCAAGCCAATTTCATCCGGAAGGATTTCCCGTTTCCTTCATCGAACGTTACCGTACGGCAGATGGGCCTGCCCTAAAGGTGGCGCTTTATTTGTTGCTCGGAAACGCCGCAGACATTGCCCAAATCGCCGAAGAACTGTCGCTTTCGGTTCCAACCGTTGAGCGCTCGCTGGATTTTTGGTTGCGCGCGGGTCTTTTGAAACAGTCAGATGCGAAAGAAATCGAAACTGGAGAATCCGCCGAAAAGAAGACGGTTGCTCCTCTGGTAGAACGCCGTATTCCCATTACGAAAATTGCTTCCTCTCTTCGAAACCCCGAAGTTGCGGCGCTTCTTCAGGAATCCCAGGCGTTTCTCGGACGCACACTTACCCAGAACGAGAGCGAGCGCCTTCTCTGTATCTATGAATTCGATGAACTTCCGGTCGAAGTAATCCTGATGATTGTCGCTTTTAGTAAAAAGAATGCCAAACGAAACCTGATTTCCTATATCGAGCGTGTCGCGCGCGAATGGAAGGAAGACGGCATTGATTCCTGTGAAAAAGCGGAAAAACATCTGAAACTGTTGGCGACGAGGGAACGGCGTTACCATTCGGTTGCCGAAGTTCTCGGCGTAGACATTGCTGTCTTTAAGTATAAAGAGCGCCAGTATATCGATCAATGGCATGAAGAAATCGGCTACGACGCCACTTTCGCCGAAGAAGCTTTTCTTCGGCACAACAACAACTCCGTATCCTATCTCAACAAGATCCTCCGAAGCTGGGCGCAAAAAGGATATCGGACAATCAAGGAAACCCGCGAAGAGGTTACGAATACCGCTGCGCCGGTTCCGGAACGCCGGAAAAAGAAAAAGAGTGACGATTTGTTCCAGCGCGCTTTTCTAGAAACGAACAAAAAATAGCAATGACAGGAGCAGAGCGAATGGCATTCAGCGAAAAGGCCCGGGCATATGCATTTGAAAAACTTGAGCAGCGAAGAACCGCATCCAAAGACCGCGAAGCATCTCGCCGCAATATGCTTTACGCCCGGTTTCCGGAGCTTTCGGAATTCGACCGGTCAATTTCTTCGCTCGGAATCTCGCTTGCAAAAGCCTCGCTTGCCGGCTCAACTAATATAGAAGCTATTAAGACAGAAATGAACGAACTTACCGAAAAGCGGGCACGCTTTATCGAACTTCACAGGGAGAGCGATCCGGACAATGAACCTTGTTGTAGCTGTGGGGATACCGGATACCGCGCCGACAGTTCCCTTTGCGACTGTGCCCGAAAGCTGATGCGGGAATATTCCCTTGCGGAAATCAGCCGCGTTTCTCCTCTCGCTCTATCAAGTTTCGGAGGTTTTTCTCTCGACTTTTATTCAAATAATCCCGAAGACGGCTATAATGGCCAATCCCCTCGCGAAAACATGAAACAGGTTCTAAAAACCTGTACGTCGTTTTCGAAAGCCTTTCCAACTAACGAAAATCTTCTGATGATGGGAGACGCCGGTCTTGGCAAAACCCACCTCGCGCTCGCAATCGCGAACGAGGTTCTCCGGCGGGGCTTCGAAGTAGTCTACTGCAGCGCCGCGAACATCTTTAAGGCAATTGAAACGGAGTATTACGAGGAAGGAAGAGCAACCGATACGATCGACAGCCTCAAACGCTGTGACCTTCTTGTTCTAGACGATCTTGGCGCCGAATATGTCAACGCGTTTACTGCGTCGGCGATCTACGATATCGTTAATACCCGTATTATCGCGAAGCGCGCAACCGTCTATACGACCAACATCACGAAGGCCGATACGCTTGAAACCCGTTACGGCGAAAAGGTAAGTTCTCGCCTTACCGGTTGTTGTAAGCTCCTCTCATTCTTTGGCGACGACATCCGGCTTCTCAGAAAATAGCTATACGCCTTGTTCCTCCGGACTTTGACCGCCAATAACCTGTGCATGTGATCCTGAATCAACTTATGGAAACGGAATGGATTTGCTTGTTAGCAAAATCCAAATAGAATATCACCTCGACACGGATATCCCGATTCAATTCCTAGATCTCGTATCCAAAGCCGAGAACTCGGCTGCTGTCTTTTTTCGTTGATTGCCCTTGCCCGTCGATGCCGTAGGTCTTAAGAGCTCCAAAATGAATCGTATTTCAGAAAACGGAAAGTACAACTCAAAAGATTCCATATAAAAAACCGGCCATCGGCCGGTTTTCATTTATAGCTTTTCCCTCTCATGGCTGATCATCGTAAGGTAAGCATTGATAAACCCGTCGAGATCCCCGTCCATTACCGCGCCTATGTTACCCTGTTCGAACCCGGAACGGTGGTCCTTAACGAGGGTATATGGCATAAAGACATAGCTTCGAATCTGGGATCCCCAAGCAATCTCCATCTGATTTCCTTTGATGTCTTCAATCCTGTCGAGATGCGCCTGCTCTTTGATCTGCAACAGTTTTGATTTCAACATTTTCATCGCGACCTCGCGGTTTTGATGCTGGCTCCGCTGGTTCTGGCAGCTTACAACGACTCCGGTCGGAATATGGGTAATTCGGATTGCGGATTCGGTTTTATTGACGTGCTGTCCGCCCGCTCCGGACGACCGGTAAGTATCGACCCGAATATCTTCATCTCGAATCTCAACGTTCGCGTCCTCGTCAATCTCCGGCATTACTTCAAGCGACGCAAAAGAGGTATGGCGCCGGCCGGACGAATCAAACGGAGAAATTCTAACAAGCCTGTGAACTCCATTTTCAGATTTAAGATAACCGTAGGCGTTCGTGCCTTCGATCAAGATCGAAGCGCTTTTCATCCCCGCCTCATCCCCGTCTTGGTAATCAAGAACCTGTACCTTGAACCCATGCGACGCAGCAAAACGGGTATACATCCGGTAGAGCATCTCCGCCCAGTCCTGGGCTTCCGTCCCACCCGCCCCGGCGTGGAAGGTCAAAATCGCGTTGCTTCGGTCATATTCCTCCGAAAAAAGCGTCGCAAGCCGCTCCTTCTCAACCGTTTTTTCAAGCGTAACCAATGCGGTATCTATCTCTTCCGCCATCGCTTCATCGCCGTCTTCTTCGGCGATCTCAATCAGCGTTACAACATCGTCCCGCTGCTCGAGCAAACGATTCATATCTGCAAGTCGCCCCTTAATTGCGCTTTGGCGCGAAAGAATAGCTTTTGAATTCTCCGGGTCTCCCCAGAAGTTCGGATCCATCGTCTTTTCGTCCAGCTCGGCCAACTGCACTTTCAAGCGCTCAACGTCAACCGCTTTTAAGACGTCCTCTACCGAGGACGCGGCATCGTGAAGTCGTACTTTTTGTTCTTCCAGTATCAGCATTTTTGCTCCAGTCTCTTTCAATTGCGCTGAACGCTTCGCTGCGGCATCTCGATCATTGAGATGCGCTTCGCAAGCCCTCGCCTTACTCGGGGACCCGCGACTCTGCTGCTCGGCTGATGGTATTATACACGTAAATATCCTTACTTGTAAAGAAATAGGTTTTGCATTTTCCTCCCGAATCATGTAGAATACAGATGGATTTCAAACACTATTTGTTCTGTATTTCGAAAGGTATTTACATATAAATGTCTTATTATCGTGACGCTATCTGTCCTTATTGTGAAAAGCCTATCTTAGAAACCGAAGACCGTGTTGTCTGCCCGGATTGCGGTACGCCCTATCACCGCAGCTGCTACGTTGAACACGGAACATGTTTCTTTGAAGCGGAACATGCTTCCGGATACTCCTGGAAATCTCCCGTTTTGGAAGCGGAAGAACTCAACAATAAAACAACTTGTCCACAATGCGGGCGTTCGATCGACTCCGGGAGCATTTTCTGCAATTATTGCGGCGCAACTCTCTCTTCTTCGCTCGGAGCGAAAAGCTCCGCGAATCAGCAGGCTCAGGGCGGTTTTTTCCTTCCCGCGGAACAGCAGCAGACTACGTTTAATCCGAAAGATGAGATTGACGGAATTCCGGTCAGCGACTGGGCTGTCTATATCGGAAGAAGCGCTAACTACTATCTCTACAACTTCAAACTTCAGGATAAAAGCAAACATAAGACAGCGTTTACCTTGAGCGCTGTTATGTTTCCTTTTATCTATTTTCTTTACCGCAGAGTCTGGGGTGCCGCGTTAATCTCGGCGGCCATGAATCTGCTTTTGAGCATTCCTTCGATTCTTTCGACGTTGCCGGTTCTATTTAACATCGATCTCGGGATCAACATGCTGACGCTAGATCAACTGGCAAACACTTTTGGGATTATCAGCATCGTTGTCAATCTGATCTGGGGGTTGTTTGCGGTTTGGCTTTTCCGAAAAAAAGCGGTCAGACACATGACCCGCTTGAAAAGTGAAAGCTTGTCCGACTCGGAATACCGTTCTAAGCTGCTTCGCGTTTCCGGTCCCTCGAAAACGGCCGTGATCGTGGCGGGAGCCATCTACGTTGCCCTTGTCTTCTTTACTTCATTTGCGTCAAGTTTTTATTATTATTTTATTAAATAGGGGTACTCTCAATTATGAAAGTCAGAAAAGCGATTATTCCTGCCGCCGGATTTGGTTCGCGCATGCTCCCAATTACAAAATCGATTCCAAAGGAAATGCTGCCGATTGTAGACAAACCGGCGATCCAGTATATTATCGAAGAAGCCGTCGCCGCTGGAATCGAAGAAATCCTCGTAATCACCAACCGGGGCAAGGGCGCAATGGAAGATCATTTCGATCGCCTTCCGGAACTCGAAACCGCCCTTCAAAAACCCGGGAAAGAAGCGCTTCTTGAAAGCGTCCTTGACTGTGCGAAACTCGCAAACATTATGTTTGTCCGCCAACAGGAGATCAAGGGCAACGGCCACGCGATTGCGAAAGGCCGCGCTTTTGTCGGAGATGAACCGTTCCTGGTACTGTACGGAGACGACGTCATTATCTCGGATTATCCCGTCTCAAAACAGCTGATTGATGCTTACGACGAATTCGGTCTTTGCTGTCTCGGGATGCAGGAAGTTTCTGCGGAAGATATCACGAAATACTCTTCCATGAAAACATCCTTTATCCGCGACAACCTCTACCGTATCGACGACATGGTAGAAAAGCCCGCCTATGGCACGCATTTTTCTCTCTACTCAATTCTGGGCCGCTGTCTTCTTACCCCGGATATTTTTGACATTTTGGCTACACAGGAACCGGGACCGACCGGAGAAATCCAGCTGACCGATGCTATTAAGGTCATCGCAAACAACAAGGGCTGCGTTGGCGTCGATTTTATTGGAAACCGGTATGATATCGGCAACAAGTTTGGATATATCAAATCGCAGATCGAGGTTGGGCTGTCCCATCCGGAGACTTCAGCTGAACTAAAGGCCTACCTCAAATCCATGAAATTGGATTAGTCTTTGTTATAAGCTGGTTAAATGAAAAGCGCTAAAGCGTTTTTCATTCGCGGCGTGTACCGCGCGCCGTCTGGCAAAGCCTGCCGTTTCAAAACGCTTTCGTGTTTTGAAATTGACTGACTATATCAAACTGTTTGACTTCTTGTTAAGCGGTTGATATAATAGAAAAGCTGCGCTGCTGCGGAATTTTTCGGAGATAAGGCGCACATATCCTTGCTTTTCGCTAGACGAAAAGCCATATGTCCAGAAGGAGGTGCAACTATGTCGGCTTATGAGACCATTATGGTGTTTTCGACCAAGCTTGACGAAGAGGAAACAGCCGCTCTGCAGAAAAGGTTTACCGACCTGATCGCGGAAAACGGTAAAGTTGTCTCGGTAGATGAATGGGGCAAACGCAGACTTGCGTATGAGATCCAGAAAGAAACCGATGGCAATTTTGTTCTCGTCAACTTCGAAAGCGATCCCGCTTTTATTGCGGAACTCGAACGTGTCTACAGAATTACCGACGGCTTGCTGCGTACGATCGTCGTATGCAAAGAGCAGGAGTCGGAACCGGTACAGGAATAATTAAGAGGGAAAGAATATGCTCAATACTGTAGCTATTATGGGGCGCCTGACGGCCGATCTGGAACTGCGCCACACCCCGAACAACATCCCTGTGACGACGTTTACCGTCGCTGTCAACCGTTCCTATGTGAAACAGGGAACCGAACGTCAGACCGATTTTATTGATGTCGTCGCCTGGCGCAATACCGCTGAATTTATCTGCCGCTATTTCAAAAAGGGCCAGATGATCGCGGTCGACGGTTCTATCCAGACCCGCAACTACACCGATAAAGAAGGCAGAAACCGCAAGGCGTTTGAAGTCCTCGCGAACAATGTCTACTTTACCGAGAGCCGCGCTCCCGGAGCCGGGGGCGGTTATGAAAGCAAATCATCCGACCAGCCAATCGAGGATTATGAAGTATCGTTTTCCGCGGGCGACGCAGATGATTTTACGGTGATCGCAGACGACGATGATCTGCCGTTCTAATTTTTTCGATCAGGAGAAGTATAATGGAAAGAAATAATTATGATAGGGGCCAGCGCATGCAGCGCCCGCGCCGCAAAAAGGTTTGCCAGTTTTGTATTGACCGCGGCGAAATCGACTATAAAGACGTCGGTAAACTGCGCAAGATGATGACCGAGCGCGCCAAGATCATTCCGCGCCGCGTTACAGGAACCTGTGCGAAACATCAGCGTGAACTGACAAGCGCTATCAAACGCGCCCGCCACATCGCGCTTCTTCCCTACACAAGCGACTAATCAATGTCAAAAAAGCACTCCGAAAGGAGTGCTTTTTTATTGCAGTGTCTTGATATCTACCAACAGCTATCTACGTTTCGTTGCGGCTTTTTCGAGCCCGAGAAGATGTTCCTTCGCGTCAAGCCCGCCGCCGTATCCAACAAGCTTCCCGTCGGAGCCGATGACGCGGTGACAAGGAACAATAATCGAAATCGGATTCCTGTTATTCGCCATTCCAACGGCCCGTACCGCTTTTTCGTTGCCTATCGCCTTCGCGATTTCTTTGTAGCTTCGGGTCTCGCCGTAAGGAATGCCGCAGAGCGCGTTCCAGACTTTCTTCTGGAACTCGGTTCCGTCAAGTCGGATCGGAAGTTCAAAGCTCTCGCGTTTGCCCTCAAAGTACTCCTGAACCTGTTGCCCGGCAAGTTCCGTTAGCGGCGTTTTCCCTTTTGCCATACCCTCTTTAACATTGTCCTTCCCGAAAAGAAGATCGGTAATCTCCCCGTCTTCTTCGGCAATTCCGATCCAGCCAACCGGCGTTTCCTGATAATGTATGGTTTTCATGGCTCCTCCTCTATTTTAAGATCGGCTGACAGTGTTCACAAAAATAGACATTGCCGCCGAGATATGCCTTTCTTGTAATCCCGCCGCCACAGCGTGGACAAGGGTATGCAACTGTTTTGCTCGAAAGAACCGACGGATAACCTCCGGGATTTCCAAATAGCGTTTTTTCGGTATCCCTTCCCCCGTCCCGCTCCATCGCCTTAAGCGTCGATTTAAGCGACTCATACAGCCTCTTGCGATCTTCCTCCGAAAGATTCCCAAGCTTCGTCTGCGGATTGATTTTGGCGTTCCAGAGGATATCTTGTAGTACTCCATTTCCGAGTCCCGGAATCCGTTGCTCGGTCGCTAGAAGCGCTTTGGCGCTTAGCGTAGGTTTTTCAGCGTCCCAGATCGACGTAAAATACTTATAATTAAACTCTTCCGTGAGCGGCGAAATTTTTTCTTGAGCGACAAGGTAATACTTGTTGTCGTAGGTTCCCTCCTGAAAGAGAATCATTCCGCCGTACATCTGAACCGTACATACAAGGCAAGACCCATCCGAAAAACATATGAGAAGCTGATGTTTTGCGGGAAGCTTCGAGTCATTTTCAAGATACCGAATATTGACCCCGTCCTGAAACGCAAGCCGCCATCCTCCGTCCAGTTCGATCTGAACAAATCCCGCTATGGACTTAGTCGCTTCTACTGTTCGCCATTTGAGCGTCTTATCGTATTCTTCTGGCGTAGCGGAATACCAGGCAAATCCGTGTGGTGACTGGGCCGTTATCGAATATTCTATGGTTTTACCGACAATGGTCTCGTTCAACTGGTTGGCTATCGTTCTGCTTTCCGGAAGTTCCAACATAAGCGCTACCTCTCGAACATATTTTCTTTTATCATAGTATGCCCGGGATTTCCTGTCAACAAAAAA
>CAZGYK010000004.1:9691-14385 GCA_964530485.1 uncultured Oscillospiraceae bacterium | reverse complement strand
CCGAAGCCCTTTTAGATTTTCTTCAATTCTCGTTGCATGTAACTGGCATATTGCGCCATCACGATTCCGGGTTCAACGAGTTCACTGCTCCATTTCGGAACCCATTCAAAAGAAAGATAGCCCTGGTATCCGCTTCTCTTTAGCGCTCGTAAAGAATCGCTGAGCGGAAGGTCACCATGTCCCATCAGGCGGTACTCGATCCGTTCCCCTTTTTCGATTGAATCCTTGAGGTGGACAAAACAGATATGATCGCCAAGCGTTGCAACCGTTTCTTCCGGAGATTCTCCGAAGAAGCGGTACGGATAGTTAATATCCCATAGAGCGCCAAGCGACGGACTCGCAATATCATCTAGGAGCTCCTTGAGCAAAACCGTATCGCTGAACACACTGTTGGTTTCAATAAGGAGCTTGACACCGCTTCCGTCAACAATGCCGCACATCTCTTCAATCGTTTCGCGCGCCGACGCGAGATTACAGTCGCTGTCATCAGGGCGCGATCCAACCAAAACTCGAATATACGGTACGCCAAGCTTTTTCGCAAGAACCAAATAATCCGCAATTTCGGCTACTGCCTCGCCGGCAAGTCCCGGCTTTCCGATAACGGCGCTACTCGAAAGAATCGGAATCTCAATCCCCGCCTTTTGGAGTTTTTCAAAGGTAGAATCAATCGCCCCCGAAAGAAACGGTTTCATACGCGGCGCGTAAAAACTGTCCCCCAGTTTTCGAATTTCAAGACCCTTGTATCCAAGATCCTTAGCAGAAGCATAAATCTCATCAAAGGTCCAGTCCGCACAACAGATTGTCGATACAGCCAGTTTCATTATCGCTCCTCCTAATTCTTGAGATCAGGTGACATCATCAGGCTTCTTCTTTTTCTCCGTCGGGATGAATCGCAATTGTCAATGTGAGTTTATCCGAGTTGACGTTAAACTCCTCCCCAGGTTCTATGCTTTGCTTAAAAATGGTATTCCGGAGTCCTTTATCTGTATCTTCCGTAACAAATTCATAGTTGCTTTCAGGGATCTCAAGAACGCTGAGTTCTTGTTTTGCGTTGGACATGGTAAGACCTTCAAAATCAATCATCGTAATGACCTTCGTCATATTTACATAGAGAATAATCGTATCTCCATAATTCGCGGTTGAATTTGGGGCCGGGTCAGTACTAACGATTTTCCCTTCCGGCTCGCTTGCGTTATATTTGCTTTGAACGAGATAATTAAAATTCAAAATATCGAGCTTTCCGTCAATATCCGAAAGCATCAGGCCGGTATAATCCGGAACCGTCACTTTGTAGGATACGGTCTCGCCTTCTCTGCCGGTTGTCTCATCCGCCAAGGGTTTGCTGATCGATTTAGAGATAAGACCCATAACAAGATAAATGATAAGCATCAATACAAAGATAGCCGCTGATACAATCGCAACCGTTTTTACAAGCTTTTCAACCTTGTCGGGCTGTGAATAAGAAACTTCAGCCGGTTCGTCATAGTCTTCGTAAGAATCTCTCTCATCATATTCATCTTCATCCGTAATTTGAACCGCGCCGGCTATCCGTTCTTCTCCTCCGGAAAGCATCTGGCGGAAACCAAGAACTGTCTGCGTTCTTGTCTGTTGATCGACAAGAAGCGCAAGCATAATAGACTTCGAGACCGAAGCGGGGATCGTCGAATTGAGTTCAGACGGGGGCATCATGTTGTCGTACATCCGCCTTTGATCGGCATCCTGCGGCGTCGCGCCGGTAATACAGCGATAAATTGTCGCGGCGAGGCCGTAAACATCGGTTGCGGTACTCTGCCACATGGTGGTCGAATACTGTTCCGGCGCGGAATATCCCGGGAAAAGCTTGCTTGCAACATCAGTTCCCTTGGTTCGAACCGAAGTTGTTGCGAATCCGGAAAGCTTAATCTCTCCGCTTCTCGAAATCAGAATTGTCTCGGGGCTTACGCCGCGATGGGTCAGGTTGACGCTGTGGATTGAATTGAGAGCGTTAAAAACCGGTTCCATAATAACGCTGCATTGTTCCCAGCTCACAATCCCGCTCTTAAGCCCAAGAAATTCGCGAAGGGTCACTGCGTCAAAGAATTCGAGAATTCCATATGCCGTCTGATTCGCTTCAAAAAAATCCAGCGTCTTGACAATACCGTCTTCATAGGTCAATTTGTTGAGGTTCTTGAAGAGATCCGAAAAATCCATCAAAGAAGTCTTATAATGAAGCTCCGCTCCAACCTTTGGAATCAACATGCCTGTCTCTTTATTCCGTGAACATCCGTTGATTGGAAGGAATTCGCGAATCTCAATTTTTTTAGAAAGCTGAACATCATACCCCGCATAGCTTACGCTATCGCCGTCCGAATCCAACTGCCGTCCAACGACATACCGGTTATTCAGGCGATAACCGATCGAAAGACAGATTTCTGGGTTCTGCTGGCTTCCGTTAAACCCACAGGTTGGACAGCTGCCAGCGTCCGCAGGAACCATATTCATGCAGCTCATACATATTTTCTCAGCCATAGGTCTCCTCGCTGTAACGAAATCAGTAGTCAAATTGAAAACAAATCCGCCGTTTTCAATACACAGGAAAAGCATGATTCAGATGTAACCTGTAAACTCGACTTCCGGCGCACGGCATAGCAATCATTGCTGCCTACTGAAAATCTTCACGGATTCTTTTTTGTCTTCAACATAAAGTATCACTATTTAGTATTATATATGAAAACAACAAAAAAAGAAATATCAGGCCGCCATTTCTGCGGCCTGATATTGAATTTCCCTATGCAGTTTCAATCTGCGCGTCTTCCTGAAGTGAGAGTTGTTCGATCGCCCATTCCCGCATCTTGTATTTCTGGATTTTCCCGCTCGCCGTCATCGGGAAGCTTTCAATGAACGCGATATACCGCGGAACCTTATGTCTTGCCATATTCGCGCGGACGTAGTCTTTCAGTTCTTCCTCGGTTATCGTATAACCAGGTTTCAGAATTACGCAGGCCATTATCTCCTCGCCATACGCCCTGCTTGGAACGCCGATTACCTGAACGTCGCTGACCGCTTCGTGGGTATAGAGGAATTCCTCGATCTCTTTCGGGTAGATATTTTCTCCTCCGCGGATAATCATATCCTTGATTCTTCCAACAATCTTGTAATACCCGTTGCTGTCACGAACCGCAAGATCTCCCGTATGGAGCCATCCGTCTTTGTCGATCGCCTGTGCGGTCGCTTCCGGCATGTTATAGTACCCGCGCATAATGTTGTAGCCTCGCGCGCAAAATTCTCCTGATACCCCGTCCGGAACATCTTCTCCCGTCTCCGGGTCAACAATCCGGCATTCGGTCAACGGAAGCTCTCTCCCAACTGTCGATACCCTCAATTCAAGCGGATCATCGGTCGTCGTCTGGGTACAACCCGGAGAGGATTCGGTCTGTCCGAACACAATCGTGATCTCTTTCATCCCCATCTCATCGACAACCTGCTGCATCACCTTAACCGGGCAAGGCGAACCTGCCATAATCCCGGTACGCAGTTTCGTAAACTGATACTTTTTGAAATCCTCATGTTCCATCATCGCGATAAACATAGTCGGAACGCCATGAACCGCCGTACAGCCCTCGTCGTAGAGAACCTTCAGCGATTTACTCGGGCTGAATGCCTCAACCGGGACAACGCTGCTCCAATGGGAAAATGCAGCCATCAACGCAAGAACAAGTCCAAAACAATGGAAAAACGGAACCTGAATACAGAGCCGGTCCTCTTCGGAAAACTTCATACAATCCCCAATAAAGCGACCGTTGTTGATGATGTTCTTATGGGTCAGCATAACCCCCTTTGGGAATCCCGTCGTTCCTGAGGTATACTGCATATTGACGATATCATCTGACTTGAGTGATGCCATCCGCATTTCAAGTTCCTGTTGTGAAACAGATTGGCCAATATCATAGAGACGCTGGAAATTGAGCATACCCGGTTTCTCATTCTCATCGCAGAGAACAACGAACTCCAACCGCGGCAACATCGGATCAACAAAACCCCCGATTCTTGACTCTTTCAACGACGGACAAAGCTCATTGATAATCGCCGTATAATCCGCGTCCTTAAACCCTTTGTTCATGATCAACATCTTTGTATCGGATTGCCGAAGCAGATATTCAATCTCGAAAATCTTATAGCTCGTATTAACTGTAACCAGAACCGCTCCTACCTTTGCGGCCGCGTAAAGCGAAATAATCCATTCCGGTATATTGGTCGCCCAAACAGCAATATGGTCTCCCTTTTCAATTCCGAGCGCCATAAACGCCCGCGCAACCAAATCGGTTTCCCGGTCAAACTCGGCATAGGTTCTTCGATAGTCGCGATCTGTATACTTAATCATTTCGCGGTCGCCGGCGAACGCCGCCGATTCCTTCATCATCTCACCGAGCGTAATATCCCACAACTCAGTTTTCGCCTGATTTGCTGTTGGGATCATTTTTTGTATCATCTTGTTCATTCGATTGTTCTCCTTGCCATGCCTTGAAAAAAATAAAAAAACCGTCTTCCTAACAGAAGACGGGATATGCCCGCGGTACCACTTCATTTGATGCTATGACGCATCCACCTCACGCTGTCCTGTAACAGCTTGCCATTCTAACGTATGGCAAATCCGTTCGAACCTACTCGCTATGCTTTCGGCCGACCGCTCCGGGGCGAGTTCATCCTGGCTTCGA
>CAZGYK010000004.1:5243-9681 GCA_964530485.1 uncultured Oscillospiraceae bacterium | reverse complement strand
CGCTTCACAGCTCCCAGCGGCTCTCTTGAATCGAATACAAAGACTACTAATCCCTTTCATCGCGTTTCGTCAATATAGACAATAGACTATCAGCTTTTTTGTATTTTGTCAATAGACCCAGATTCATATTTTTCGTCGATGTGCTTATTTATGTCCTTCTATCTGAAACCGGTTCAATTATATCGAAAAAATCTATCCATTTCTCTATGAATGATACCGGTTATCCGATATAATAGAATTAAGAAATAAATAAGGTGTGAGGTGGCAAAATGGATATTTATCAAAGACTGAAACGAACCGGCATTCTTCCGATTATTACGGTAAATGACCCCGCGAACGCCCTTCCTCTCGCTAGGGCGCTTTATGACGGCGGGTTGACAAGCGCTGAGTTCACCTTTCGAACAGACGCTGCAGAAGCTGCCATTCGCTCGGTTTCGAAAGAACTTCCTGAGATGCTGATTGGTGCCGGAACTGTTCTTACTATCGAACAGGTTGACCGCGCGCTAGATGCCGGAGCTAAATTCATGGTGAGCCCCGGGCTCAATCCCGGAATTGTTGAATACTGCCAAAAGAAGAACATCCCGATTTTTGCAGGCGTTTCTACTGCAAGCGATATCGACCTCGCCGTACGACTTGGCCTAGAAGTCGTCAAATTCTTCCCGGCCGAAACAACCGGTGGAATTGCCAATATTAAAGCTTTAGCCGCCCCGTTCCCGAAGATGATGTTTGTTCCAACCGGCGGAGTCAACGCGAAAAACCTCAACGATTATCTTGCGTTTGACCGGACCTTCTCCTGCGGCGGAAGCTGGATGATTGACCAGAAAATGATCGAATCCAAGGATTTCGAGGGAATCAAGAGGCTCGCAAAAGAAGCGGTCGCGACGATGCTCGACATTCAGTTCGCCCATATCGGAATCAACGACAGCAACGAAAAAGACGCCGAGCTTACCGCGAAATTTTTCTGTGATGCTTTTTCCTTCGAGTATATCCCGCTCCAGCCCAGCATCTTCTCTGGAAAAGCAATTGAAGTGATGAAAAACGGCGGACGCGGGAAGAACGGTCATATCGGTTTCTCAACCAACAACGTTGAACGCGCAATCTTCCATTTAGAAGCAAAAGGGTACCGTTTTAACCAAGACACAGCGAGAATCAACGATAAGGGAGACCGTACCTTTATTTACTTTGAAGGGGAAGTCGCCGGATTCGCGATTCATCTCCTGCAGCGATAATTAACAAGGAGTCTTACTATGGCAAAAGTCATTACATTTGGCGAAATTATGCTTCGCCTTGCGCCGGAAGGCTATTACCGCTTCCTTCAGGCGGACCGTTTTATGGCAACCTACGCCGGCGGGGAGGCAAACGTCGCCGTATCGCTCGCAAATTTAGGAATCGATACAGCCTATGTTACCAAACTCCCGAAACATGAAATCGGTCAGGCTGCCCTCAACAACCTGCGCCGTTACGGAGTTGATACATCTTATATCGCCCGCGGCGGAGACCGCCTCGGCGTCTATTATCTCGAAAAAGGAGCGTCACAACGCGGGTCTATGGTAATCTATGACCGCGCAAACTCCTCGATTGCAACCGCTTCTCCTGAGGATTTCGATTGGGATAAAATCTTCGACGGCGCGGAATGGTTCCACTTTACCGGAATTACCCCGGCGCTCGGCCCGGTTCTCGTCGAGATCTGCAAAACCGCCTGTAACATCGCGAAACAGAAAGGGCTTACGATTTCCTGTGACCTCAACTACCGCGCAAAACTTTGGAGCCGCGATGAGGCCGGAAAAGCGATGGCTGAACTTTGCCAGTATGTCGATGTTCTAATCGCAAACGAAGAAGACGCAAAAGACGTCTTTGGGATCGAGGCGGAAAATACCGATGTTCACGGCGGGAAACTTGACCACGAAGGTTATAAAAGCGTCGCTAAACAGCTGGCCGACCGTTTCTCTCTTGAGATGGTTGCGATTACGCTCAGAACATCAAAATCCGCCAACGACAACGGTTGGGCCGGGATGCTTTACGACGGGAAGGATTTCTACTTCTCAAAGCAGTACGACATCCACATCGTTGACCGCGTCGGCGGCGGCGACAGTTTCGGCGCAGGACTAATCTATTCTGTGTTGAATAAAAAAGCGCCGCAAGCCGCGTTGGAATTCGCGGTTGCCGCGTCCTGTCTCAAACACTCGATCGAAGGCGATTTCAACATTGTTACCGTTTCGGAAGTCGAAAAGCTCTCCGGTGGAGACGGTTCCGGGCGTGTTCAGCGATAATCCATTCTTGCAAAAAAAAGCGCCCATAGGGCGCTTTTTTGTTTGATCTTATTCCGGCAAATCTTCTTCATTATCAAGATTATGCCAATAGTTCTGAACATCGTCGTTGTCGTCAAACCGCTCTAACAGAAGACCCATCATCTTGAGCTGATCCGGATCCTCAAGTCTAACGTAATTCGAAGGAATGTATTCAACATCTGCAGACTGGAAAGTGTATCCCTTTTCCTCGAAGTGTTCGCGTACCGCGCGAAGTTCGGTCGGGTCGGTAAAAATCTCCGCAACGCCTTCTTCAAAGTTGATATCGATGCCGCCCGCCTCAAAGCAATCTTCCATCACAGCGTCTTCGTTCCGATCTCCAAGATCGACGACGACAATGCCTTTCTGGGCAAACATAAAAGCTACGCAGCCGGTTGTCCCAAGATTCCCGCCGAACTTATCAAAGTAATGGCGCATATCCGAGGCTGTTCTATTCCGGTTTTCCGTCAGCGTCTCGACGATAACCGCAACGCCGCCAGGACCATAACCTTCATAGAGAATTGTCTCGTATTCCGCCTTGTCGGACGAGGACTTCTTGATAATCCGGTCGATATTGTCGTTCGGAACGTTCGCAGCCTTTGCTTTCGCGATCACATCGCGCAATTTTCCGTTAGAAGATGGGTCCGGCCCGCCTTCACGGACGGCAACAGCGATCTCCCGTCCCATTTTTGTAAAAACCTTTGCTCTTTGCGAGTCGGTTTTTTCCTTTTTCCGCTTGATGTTATTCCATTTCGAATGGCCAGACATACTATCTCTCCTGTTCCTTCAATTTCGACTCTATTTTATAGCTGGTTAAATGAAAAACGCTAATGCGTTTTTTATTCGCGGCGTGAGCCGCGCGCCGTCTGTGGCGGCGTTAACCTTGCTGCATAGTCAGTCGCACGCCTTTGGCGTTCGGTTCAAAACGCTTTAGCGTTTTGAAATCGACTGATTATATCATTTTTGGCTTTGGTTTACAAATGTTCGTCTACCGCCATCGACTCTTCTATCTGATGTTCCGATACAAGATGAAACAGTTCGTGGATCCGCTCTTTCTGGCCCATCATCGAAAGGTAACCAAACAGCGCCTCAAGAGCAGTTGCGGCCCGGTAGTCTTTCGGCGTAGAACTCTTCGGAACCGGCGCTTTCGACGCATTTTTTCCCCGTTTTACAACTGCCATCTCCTCTTCGGATAGATGGGGCACCAACTTCGTAAGCGCCTCGCTCTGCGCCTCGGCACAGACGACGGACACCGTCAGTTTATGAAGAACGCCCGGTGAGGCGTTGCTGTGCTCCATAAGATATTCGCGGACCAGCGATTCGTAAACCGCGTCGCCAAGATAGGCAAGTGAAAGTGCATTTTTTTGTCGTACTTCTGTCTTTTCGATCAAACCGGCAGATTCTCCTAACTTATTCGATATAGTCAAATTGATAGTCGCCAATAAAAATGGTATCGTCTTGTTTCGCCCCGAGCTTTTCCAGTTCTGCAACAATGCCGCTGTCGGTAATTGCGCGTTGGAAATACTGTAACGACTCATAGTCTCCGACATCGGTTGTCTGAAGAATCCGTTCCAACCACGGAGCATCGATAACAAAGCCTTCATCGTTCTGTTCTATTTCAAAATTACGTCCGATCTCCGGAAGCGGTTTTACATAATCAACTTCGTAGGTTTTAACCGGCGGAAGCGCGCTGAGCATGGTATAGGTCGCTTGGATCAACTTATCGGTTCCTTTTCCGGTCGCCGCGCTGATCGGATAATAACTGTATCCCTCTTCTTCAACAAACTTTTGGAACGCCGCCATTGTCTCCTCGTCGGCAATATCGGTTTTATTCCCAGCAACAATCATCGGACGGGACGCCAAAGCTTCACTAAAACGCTTTAGTTCTTCGTTGATCAAAAGAAAGTCTTCTTTCGGGTCGCGTCCCTCTATTCCGGAAACATCAACAACATGAATCAGCATCCGGCAACGGTCTACATGCCGCAAAAAATCATGACCCAGTCCGATTCCTTCCGACGCGCCTTCGATCAGCCCAGGAATATCAGCCATAACAAACGAGGCCTCTTCCCCAACCGAAACAACCCCAAGCATCGGCATTAAGGTCGTAAAATGATAATTTGCGATCTTCGGCCTCGCCGCGCTTACTACCGAAA
>CAZGYK010000004.1:0-5233 GCA_964530485.1 uncultured Oscillospiraceae bacterium | reverse complement strand
TGGGGCATTTCTACGACACCCAAATGAGGCGTCAAAGTCGTGAAAGGGTAAGGTCCTACTTCCGGCGTTGCTTGTGATATGGCGCGCAAAAGTGTGGACTTGCCCGCGTTGGGCAAACCGACCAAGCCGACATCGGCAATGAGTTTCAATTCAAGAAAGAGATCAAATTTCTCTCCCTGAAGCCCAACCTTTGCAAACCGCGGAATCTGCCTAGTCGCGTTGGCGAAATGCGTATTTCCAAACCCGCCTTTTCCGCCTTTCGCGATTATAACAGGTTCGTCTGCGGAAATGTCGGCAATAACTGCTCCCGTTTCAACATCTCTTACAACCGTTCCGCGCGGAACTCGAATGACCAAATCCTCCGCGCCTTTACCTGTCTTATTGTTTTTGGAACCGTTTTCACCGTTTTCCGCTGCATATTTCCGTTTGTAGCGGAAGTCCATCAGAGTAGAAAGGTTGTCGTCCGGCTGAAAGACAACATTGCCGCCTTTTCCGCCGTCACCGCCATCGGGTCCTCCCGATGCAACATATTTTTCGCGGTGGAAGGAAACGGCCCCGTCGCCGCCGTTTCCGGCTTTGACGCTGATCCGCGTCTTGTCAACAAAATTGTTCATCTCCCGATCTCCTTTCTGCTCTTCATCATCCCTCATATTCTAACCAAATGCCCCGCAAATGTAAAGGAGCCCTCCGGGTTCCCAAACCATCACTTCCAATTTCAGTCCTGATAAGGCTTCTTGCGAAAACATCAATGAAAACACTTCAAAGGCTATCTTTGAAGGACGTTTGTTTCAGCTAATTTTTCGCTAAAAACCAAAATCCCGGACGTTCTGTCCGGGATTGCGTTTCAAATCTACTGAATAATGCTGACACGCTTGCGATCGCGTCCATATTTTTCGAAACTAACTTTTCCATCGACCAGAGCGAAAAGGGTATCATCGGAACCGATTCCTACGTTGACGCCCGGATGAATATGAGTTCCGCGCTGACGAACGAGGATGTTTCCGGCAATAACCGACTGTCCGTCCGCCTTCTTAACGCCGAGGCGCTTGCTTTCGCTGTCGCGACCGTTTCTTGTAGAACCTACACCTTTTTTATGTGCCATAAATTCTGCACCTCCCCTTATGCGTTAATCGCTTTAATTTCAACTTTGGTGAACTCCTGCCGATGGCCCATCTTGCGTTTGCTGCTCTTTTTCGGACGATAGGTAAAAACGGTGATTTTCTTTGCCTTTCCGTTTTTAATGACTTTCGCCGATACAGATGCGCCTTTTACGGTAGGATCTCCTACTTTGCTCTTTCCTTTGTCCGGACCAACAAACAGAACCTTGTCGAAGACGACCTCGTCTTCTGCCTTTACGTCAAGCTTCTCGATGTAAACGACATCGCCTTCGCTGACGCGATACTGCTTGCCACCCGTCTCGATGACTGCATACATACTGATTTTCCTCGCTTATGTTTTCAGACTCGCTGATGCAGGCGGACAATTTGTCGCTTTAAGCCTGTTACACGCGGCACAAAAAATGATACCACAGAAAGACCTATCTGTCAAACACTTTCCATACAACAAAACATCCGTTTTGACGGATGTTTTCAATGCGGATCGCATATAAAATCTTTCGGATGCGAAGCGTTCTCTCTATGCTACTTCGCGGTCGTTCTTCGAGCCATTGTCCTCATCGGGAAGTGTGCTCATAACTTGCTCTATCTCTTTCGCAAGTTCGGAACTGATCTGCATATAGTCTTCCATCGAATAGATATTCGTCAACATATGCTACGTTCCTCCTTTCTCTCTCTGACCCGTTCTCTCTCTCTACCGGGCCGAAACAATGTGGGTTGGATTCTTTCTCTCTCACCAAGCCCCTGTTTCTATTTAAGATTCTAAAGGAGAAATGTAAAATCATCCTACATATCTATGTTAATATTGTGTAAATAACGCAGAATATATTGTGCAATATGCCTAATTCTATTTGTTTTCGTCTGACTTCTTCTCTTTCGCATCCAACTCGGAATCTATGACGCTGGACGCTACACTTTGCTCCTCTGTCGCCTCGTCTTCTTCCGCGGCTTGCTCAAGGTCAATCCATCCGTCATCCTCGGAATCAGCATCTTCGCCGGTTACTTCCTTTTCAGGCTCATCTTCCAGCATCGCCTCTTCGGCTTCGCCATCCTCGCTTAGAAGATCCTTCCGCCCTGACTTGCGTTCATCCTTAAGTCTTCTCTCTTCCTTAAGGGCTTCCATATCGATTTTACATTGTTCCGTATGACCGTATGGAACCGCATATTCCGGGTTCTCTTTTCGCTTGTCGTTGACGTGTTTCCTTAAGATCAAAATCGCCAAAACAGCGCCGATAAATCCGACAAAAGCAAGAAGCTGAGAAATTCGAACGCTTCCGAGATAGAGGCTATCGGTTCGCAATCCTTCGATAACGCTTCTTCCCGCGCCGTTCCAGGCAAGGTACATCAGGAAAATTTCGCCATCAAATTTTCTGCGCTTAATATACCAAGTAAGTACCAAAAAACCAAGAATGCACCAGAGAGACTCGTAGAGAAACGTCGGATGTACGGGCATTACAGGGTCAACCTTCATTCCGTGAGCTTCCAACATTGCCTGATTCTGAATCAGGTAGTTGACGACCGGCTCGCTTGTCATTCCCCAGGGCAGCGAGGTATTAGACCCAAACGCTTCCTGATTAATGAAATTTCCCCATCTTCCGATGCCCTGTCCGATCAAAAAGCCGATCGACGCAAGATCTGCCAGCGGCCGGATTTTGATTTTACGTATCTTACAGACAACAATCGCCGAAGCAAAAGCGGCGATAACCGCGCCGTAAAACGCTACCCCGCCCCGGCGCGTATCAAGAACATCTTTTAGAGAAGTAAACTCCCCGGGCGCCGAAAAGATAACATAGTATAAACGGGCACCAATAATTGCGCAAACCGTACCGACGAGGATCGCGTCGATTACCCTGTCGCTGTCCAGTCCAAATTCGGACGTTTTCGAAAACGCATAAATAACCGCCAGCATCGCGCCAAACGCAATGAGTATTCCGTACCAGTAAATATCCAGGCCAAACAGCGAAAAAGCCACACGCTTTAGTGTGAACTCAAGGCCGAGCCCCGGAAAGCTAACCATTGTCCCCATGATATCCTCCGTTTATACTAATCTTTATCATGATCCTTCGCAAACGGCACAATCATGGAAGCCGCCGCATAACCGTCCCGCATCATCTCTCTAAGCAGTCCGGTAAGGTCATCGATTGTAATTGATTCTACATGCTTCATCATATCATAGATATTCGCGTCCTTAAAGTAGGAATATGTCAGGTTTGTCGCAACAGCGCCAACGTCCTCAAATTCTCCGATCGCGTCTCCAAGGAATGCGCGTTTGCATTCCAAAAAGCGCTCACCGTCGATTCCCTCTCTTCGGATTCTCTTGATTTCCTTTTGGATTTCCTCTATTGCGGTCTCCGGATCTTCCGATTCCGCTGAAAAAAGCGTTGCCAGGTAATCGTCCCCCGACAGCTGATCCGAAGACAGATCACTGTTAATCAGCCCTTCGTCGTATAGCCGGCGGTAAAGATCGCTTGTCTCCCCTGCGATCAGATCAATCAACATAGCATGGGCAATCTCTTTTTTAACCCGCTCGCCCTTTTCAAAAGGAATTTCCTTAAATCCAAGACAGAACTGCGGCGAGGAAATCGCCATCTCTTCTGTTACGCGCCTGCCTACTATCGAATCCGGTTCCTCGTATCTCGGGACTACCGTCTCATGGCGCTTCCAGTCCTTTTTCGAAAACTCTTCCTCGCAAACCGAGAGAACCATCTCGGGCTTGATGTTCCCGCTGACGGCGAGAACCATATTCGTCGGATTATAAAACGCGTGATAAAAATCATAGAGTTTTTCGGCCGTGATTTCCGCGATTGATTCGACCGATCCCGCGATATCCTCTTTGATCGGATGGATATGATAAAGAAGTCCAAGAAGCAAAAACATCTGGCGCCAACCCGGATGATCCAGATACATCTTGATCTCCTGACCGATGATCCCCTGTTCTTTCTCTACAGTCTGATCGGTAAAGTAAGGCGCGCCGACAAAACGGATAATCGTCCTGAGCGACTCCTCAATATTCAGCGACGACTCAAACAGATAACAGGTCTTGTCAAATGAAGTATAGGCATTCGCAGACGCTCCTGTCTTTGAGAACAGCTCAAACGCATCTACCCCGTCTTCATTTTCGAACATTTTGTGCTCAAGAAAATGCGCCGACCCCGCAGGCACATGAACGGTTTTTCCGTCCACAATAAAATCAAGCGTAGCGGAACCAACCCGGGACGAAAGGAGCGCGTATGCCGATGTTTTATGTTCCATCGGATAAATAAGTACGGTAAGTCCATTGTCTAAAACGGTATGGTAGTATCCTTCGTTGAGGCGATCATCTTTCATAAAATCCATCATGATTCCTCCCCCTTCAAAAGTGCGGTAACACTAAGGCGGAACAACCCGAGTAGGGAAGCAATCTCTTTTGCAGTCACAGATTGTATCTCCTCAATCGCCTCACCAGGATCTGTTGTTTTTCCAAGCCGGATCAGGCTGTTGAGGTACCAACCGGAGAGCCCCTCAACTGAATCATTTACGCTCATAAGAACACTCTTCAACATCAACTTTGCTTCGTCAAGTTCCTTCTTCGATATGTTCCCCGCTGTCAAATCCGCTAGTTCCCGGATAACAGCACGTTTCAGTTGTTCGACGTTTTCAAATTCGACGCCGCTATCGATCGTGAGCGAGCCGGACATAAACCCAGGCCTGCTCGCGCAATAGTAACAGAGGCTTTCCTTTTCTCTCACATTCATGAAAAGGCGCGATGTCGGAGAAGAACCGAGGATGACGTTCGCAAGGCGGAATACCGCTTGTTCTCGTTCGGAAAGAAGTCTTCCGGCGGTAAAGATCATCGCATATTTGTCCTGTTCAACATCGAAAACCATTTCCTCACCATGCTCTTCGCAATAAGGAACCGCGCTCTTGTCCTGTATCGGTTTTGGGTTGCGTTCATATTTCGAGAACGCGGCCGTAAACTTATCCTTGATCCCTCTGTCGCTGCTTCCGATATAGAGAATATCAACCGTGGAGGAGGACAGCATATCGAGATAAACTTCATGAAGGCGCTTGCCGTCAATCCTGTCGAGATCTTCGATAAACCCGTTCTGTGGCAGCGCTCTTACATCGTCTAAAAAGAA
>CAZGYK010000003.1:23030-29129 GCA_964530485.1 uncultured Oscillospiraceae bacterium | reverse complement strand
CCGGAAGCTACGGCGGACGAAGAATTTCAGTGATGGGGAGCGGAATGGGAATTCCGTCGGTTTCTATCTACGCAAACGAACTGTATCAGAGCTACGGCGTCGAAAACATCATCCGGATCGGAACCTGCGGAACCGCGCGCACCGATATCAAAATCGGAGACGTGCTCCTCGCGCAGGGTTGCTCGACAACGAGCGACATCAACTACCGCATTTTTAACGGCGCAACATTCTGCCCGATCGCGGATTTTGAAATGTTGAAGACGGCCTATGAACGAGCGACGGCGCTTGGCAAAAAGGTGACAGTCGGGAACATGCTTTCGAGCGATATGTTCTATGATCTCGCGAAGGTTCCGGGAGATGAACTTTGGTGGGACTTCGGCGTAATCGGCGTTGAGATGGAGGGCGCAGGGCTTTATACGGCGGCGCTTCGAAATAAAAAACGTGCGCTGATGATCTGTACGATTTCGGATTCGTTCGACGATCAAGAGGGGATGTCTCCGGAAGAACGAGAGAAGAACCTGAACGACATGATAACGCTCGGATTCGATACCATTTGGCACTTTAGTGAAGAATAATATGGGCGGCAACAAGACCGGGACGTCCGGCTTAAAAGAACTGTTACGGCAGGTTGCCTGGTTTTGTTCCGGCGGCCTGATTAATACTACGATTTTTTATGGAACATATTTTTTGCTGCATGAGCTTAAGGTTTACTATATCCTCTGTTATGCGGCCGGGTTTGTTGCGAGCGTATTGTTCGCTTACTGGTGGAACAGAAACATTACCTTTAAGTCTCAGGTTGAAGGGGATAGCAAGTCGCGCTGGACGATTCGGATCATAAAGTGTTTTACTCTTTATATTTCTACGTTCCTTCTCTCCAGTCTGCTTCTTTTTCTATTGGTGGAACAGTTTCGGATGCATGAGAAAGTTGCGCCGCTCTTGAGTATGTTTATTACGATGCCGTTGAACTTTCTCTTTAACAAAATCTGGGTATTCAAACCGGAACGAAAGAACTAGAAATCGTTTCGCCGAGAGCGGAAATTTTCGGGGGAAAATGCCGAGATACGACTCCTTGGGAGAATCGAGGGGATAGTGGAGTCGAGGCCGGCGCGCACAGCTCAAGTTCATGAGATGTAATGCCAAAGATCCGCAGACAGGAGTATCCGGAAGAGTTGCAATCACAGGATATGTGTGGTAAAATAATTATGTTCGATGATTTGTAAACGTGAGAGTGGGGTTACCCGCTCTTTTGTTTATCTAACGAGAATTTTTAAACCTACAAGGACTTGGACATTTTAATTGAAACGCCGTGGCGCGGTTTTGTCGCGCCGGGAAAGGATCGCACGGATGGCACAAAAGAAAAACACGGCGACGCTGGTAAAAGAGCTTGCGCTGCCGCTGGCCGAAAATCTTGGACTGGCGCTCTGGGACGTGGAATTCGAAAAAGAAGGGCCGGACTGGCAACTTCGGATTATCATTGACAAGGAAGGCGGCGTGGGGCTTGATGACTGCGAGGCAATGAGCAGGGCGATCGACCCGATGTTGGACGAACTTGACCCGACCGATCACCAGTACTACCTGATCGTATCCTCGCCCGGAATTGGAAGGGCGCTCAAGACGGAGGAACACTTAAGGCAGTATCTTGAAAAGAAAATTGCTGTTCGCCTGATCCGCCCGGACGAAAGTAAAGAGCGAAACTACAGCGGAATATTAACGGCATTTGATGGCGATACCATAACAATAGACAACACAAAAACGATTCATAGAAAAGACGCCGCCTCCATAAAAGCGGCGGACGAAGATTGGGAGGAATTTTAGATGAACGCCGAATTTTTTGATGCGCTTACATTGCTCGAGAAGGAAAAAGATATTCCGGCAAACTATCTTTTGGAGAAAATTTCGAGCGCGATTGCCATTGCGGCAAAGCGCGACTACGGGAGCGGCGATAACATTATTGTAGAAGCGGATATGGAGAAGAAATCGCTCAACGTTTTTCTTCGGAAGAAAGCGGTTGAGGTAGTTGAAGATCCCGAGACAGAAATGTCTGTTGAAGAAGCGAAGACCTACAAGTCACGTGCGCGCGCCGGGTCGGTCATCGATATTCCGCTTAAGACAAAAGATTTTGGGCGTATTGCGGCGCAGACGGCGAAACACGTTATCCGACAGAGCATCCGTGAAGCGGAGCGCAACCAGGTTTTTGAAGAGCTTCAGGGCAAACAGGGCGAGATCATTACGGCGACGGTTGTCCGAATGGATCCGAAGCGAGGGGCCGCGATTTTTGAGATTGGAAAAACCGAAGCGATTCTTCCGAAATCAGAGCAGATTCCGACCGAGGACCTGATAGAAGGGGACACCGTCAAGGTCTATGTCGTAGACGTTGCGGTAACCGAACGCGGGCCGAAGGTTATGATTTCGCGAACCCATCCGGGGCTTGTAAAGCGCCTTTTTGAGATGGAAGTTCCGGAAATCTTTGACGGCGTTGTAGAGATCAAAGGGATTTCACGCGAAGCCGGTATGCGCACCAAGATGGCTGTTTTCAGCACAGATACCAATGTTGATCCGCGCGGCGCCTGTATCGGCCCCCGCGGCGCTAGAGTAGCAAGAATCGTCGATGAACTTGGCGGCGAAAAGATTGATATCGTTCTCTGGAGCGAAGATCCGGCGCTCTATATTGCCGAGGCCCTTTCGCCAGCGAGCGTTGTTGAAGTTTCAATTCTTGATCCGGAAGCGAGAATTTGCAAAGTTACCGTTCCGGACGACCAGCTTTCGCTCGCGATCGGAAACAAGGGACAGAACGCCCGGCTTGCGGCTCGCCTCACCGGATATAAGATTGATATCAAGCCGGAAAGCGGATATTACGGAGAAGAATAGCCGCGTAGGGCAGGAAAGCAGTAAGACGCAAAATCCGAGGTTTTTGATAGTCAAAAACATTTGGATGGAGCGCTCAACGATAAGAGGAAATATGCAAAAAAAAGTACCAATTCGCATGTGTACCGGATGTCGGGAGAATAAACCGAAAAAGGATCTGGTTCGGGTGGTAAAAAGCCCGGAAGGGGAGGTTTCGGTAGATCTGACCGGGAAGAAATCCGGAAGGGGGGCCTACGTTTGCAAAGATGTGGGCTGCCTCAAAAAGGCGCAAAAATCAAGAGCGCTTGAACGGGCGCTGGACTGTCGGATTGCGGAGGATATTTTTTCGCGGCTGATGGAAGAGATGGAGGAAGAGGACGACGAATAAAGCGGTTTTTGCACTTTCGCTTGCGAAGCGGGCCGGAAAACTGGCGATTGGCTATGACGCGACCGAGCAGGCCGCCCTTACAAAAAAGGCGGAGCTTATCGTAACGGCAAACGACATATCCGAACGAACGCTTCGAAACGCAAAAAGACTCGGCGGAGACATCCAGGTAGTTGAAATGCCGTTTGGACAGGACGAAATAGAGACGGTTTTCAAAAAGAGGTTTGTCATTGCGGCGGTCACCGATCGGAATTTCAGGGATTTATTTATGG
Organism: uncultured Oscillospiraceae bacterium; assembly: GCA_964530485.1. Classification (GTDB taxonomy): domain Bacteria; phylum Bacillota; class Clostridia; order Oscillospirales; family Ruminococcaceae; genus WRIP01. Next base: position 25,628 of record CAZGYK010000003.1, on the reverse strand, counting down.
AAGCATTGAAAGATAGCAATCGACAGGGATATAGCGGCTGTCAGGAGGAGACTATATGATTATTAAATACAGGCTTGGAGAACTTGCTAAGGATTTTGGGCTCACAAATAAGGATGTTGTAACCATGCTCGAAGATCATGGTGCGGACAAAAAGCATACGACAGTTCTGAGCGAAAACGAACTGAACTACTTTTTTGACGCGATCACGAAGGAGCATGAAGTAGAGAGTTTCGACGCCTATTTCGATTCCGCTCCGAAAGAGGCTCCGCCTACGCCTGCGAAAGCGGCAGGTTCGCCGGAGGAAGCTCCCCGTCCGGAGGTGCCAAAGCAAGTGGGGGGACAGCCATCGGCTCAGCCGGCTTCGCCTCTTACGCCGAAACAGCCGCCAAAACCGCCGAAGCAGCCAAGCGGACCGGCGCCGAGCAAGGAACGGGTACGCCATGTCATCGATACAAGCGCGACGGTAGTAAACGTCGACCGCTTTAACGACCGCTATGAGACAATTGCGGCGCAGACGGCGAGAACCGGCGGCGGAAACGTAAATACGAGACGCAACCAGCAAAACCAGACAAACAAACAAAAACTGAACCAGCGCTCGCGCCAGAGAAGGCCGGTTGGGATGCAGCGCCAGAAACAGGAAACTGAGGCGCAGAGGCTGGAACGCATCCAGCTTGAAAAGGCAAGAAAAGCGCAGCTTAAAGTATCCATTCCCGACGAAATCTCTGTTGGCGAGCTTGCTACACGCCTGAAGGTAACGGCTCCTGCCGTTATCAAGGCTTTGATGGGGCTTGATATGATGGCATCGGTCAGCGATGTGATCGATTTTGATACGGCGTCGCTTGTTGCCGACGAAATGGGAGCTGCTGTTACCCGCGAGGTCGTTGTCACCATTGAGGACAGACTGAATATTACCGAAGATATTGATGTCGACGATGAAAAGGACATGGTTACGCGGCCGCCGATCGTTGTAGTTATGGGACACGTTGACCACGGAAAGACCTCGCTTCTCGACTATATTCGAAAGACCAATGTAATCGGCGGGGAAGCGGGCGGGATCACCCAGCATATCGGCGCCTACCAGGTTGCTGTTGGGGATCAGAAAGTGACGTTCCTTGATACGCCGGGACATGAGGCGTTTACTTCGATGCGTGCGCGCGGAGCCTCGATTACCGATATCGCAATTCTCGTTGTAGCCGCAGACGACGGTATCATGCCGCAGACAATTGAAGCGATTAACCATGCGAAAGCTGCAGGGGTTTCAATCGTTGTCGCAATCAATAAAATTGATAAACCGGCCGCCAACCCGGACAAGGTAAAGCAGGAGTTGACGGAATACGGAATTGTACCGGAAGAATGGGGCGGAGATACCATCTGTGTTCCGATCTCGGCCTTGACCGGACAGGGTATTGATACCCTTCTTGAAATGCTGATGCTTGTTTCCGAGATGAAGGAACTGAAAGCGAACCCCAACAGGATGGCGCGCGGAACCGTTGTCGAAGCCGAACTTGACAAAGGGCGCGGACCGGTTGCCACCATTTTGGTTCAAAACGGAACGCTTCACCAGGGCGATGTCGTGATTGCCGGAACAGCGATCGGACATGTGCGCCAGATGTTGGATGATAAAGGCAATCGGATTGAAGAAGCAGGGCCGTCGACGCCGGTTGAAATTACCGGACTTGTCGAAGTTCCGTCAGCCGGAGACAGCTTTAACGTCGTTGAGGACGAAAGGCTTGCGAGAGAGCTAGTTGACCAACGCCGCGCCGAACAGCAACAACGTGTTTGGGGTTCCGGCGTAAAGGTAACGCTCGATAACCTCTTCAGCCAGATTGCTGAGGGCGAGCTGAAAGAGCTTGCAATTATCGTTAAAGCAGACGTACAAGGGTCCGCCGAGGCTGTTAAACAGAGCCTAGAAAAATTGAGCAACGATGAAGTTCGCGTCAGAATTATCCATGAGGGGGTCGGCGCAGTCAACGCGAGCGACGTCATGCTAGCCGACGCAAGCGGAGCGATCATTATTGGATTTAACGTTCGCCCGGACGCGACCGCGCAGAGCGACGCCGAACAAAAAGGCGTTGAGATCAAAATGTACCGCGTTATTTACGACGCGATTGAAGATGTCGAAGCGGCGATCAAGGGGATGCGCGCGCCGAAGATCCGCGAACTTGAACAGGGTAAAGCGGAAGTCCGCGAACTCTATAAAATTTCGTCGGTCGGAACGGTTGCCGGATGCCATGTGACCGCGGGTATTATCACGCGTGACAGCCTTGTTCGCATAGTGCGCGACGGAATTATTATCCATGACGACAAGATCGAGACGCTGCGGAGATTCAAAGACGACGTACGCGAGGTTCGCGACGGGTTTGACTGTGGTATTGTTCTTGACAAGTTTTCTGATCTTCGCGTCGGAGACGTGTTCGAGGCATACGTGATGGAAGAATACCGGGATTAGGAGGTAAGATATGCCTTCCCATAGACAGGACCGGTTAAACCGGGATTTTAAGAAAGAACTTTCGGCCTTGATTCCTGCGCTGAAAGATCCGAGAATTGATTCATTTCTCTCGGTGATGCGGGTGGAAGTGACCAATGATCTTTCCTACG
>CAZGYK010000003.1:408-23020 GCA_964530485.1 uncultured Oscillospiraceae bacterium | reverse complement strand
TCGCACGGAAAGAATTCAAAGTATCATCGCCAAAAATCTGTCAGAGATTTTGCAATTTGAAGTCAAAAACCGCAATGTTGGACTCGTTTCAGTTAGTGAAGTTCGTGTGTCCAGCGATTTTTCCTACGCGAAAGTTTATGTTGGATCGATTCATGGATCGGAAAAAGCGAAAGAGGCGTGTGAGGTTTTGAAGAAGGCGGCAGGGCATCTTCGAGGACAGCTCGGTTCGCACCTTCGGATTAGAAAGACGCCGGAACTTCAGTTTATTCCGGACGATTCGGCAGAATATTCCGACAGGATCAACGCGATTATTGAAGGGTTTAAGGAATGAGCAGTACAAAACAGGTAACAGTCAAAGAGGCCGGGGAGATGCTTCGGGGGATGGAGGATATCCTGATCCTGACCCATCGCAATCCCGACGGGGATACGCTTGGATCGGCGTTTGCGCTCTGGGCGGCATTGCGGCAGCTCGGAAAGCGGGCGCGCGTTTCCTGCCCAAACGAGATTCACCGGATGTACCAATACCTGACGGTGATCCACGATGAGGAGGCGGACGATTTTTCTCCGAAAACGATTGTTACGGTAGACGCTGCAACCATTTCGCAGCTTGGAACCAACGGGAGTCTTGGCGAAAATGCAGAACTAGCCATCGACCACCACAGCAGCCATACGGAATATGCAAGACATACGCTGTTGGACAGGCACTCCGCGTCCTGCGCGGAACTCGTATATCGGGTGATTCTTGAACTTGGCGTAACGATCAACGAATATATCGCGTCGGCGCTTTATACCGGCGTTTCGACCGATACCGGTTGTTATCGATTCCAGAACACAACCGCCAACAGCCATGAAGTGACCGCAAATCTGATTCAATGTGGGATCGATCTTTCGTTCCTAAATAAAGTTTTGTTTGAAACGAAAAGCCGGGCGTATATCGCGCTACAGCGGATGGCGATTGATTCGCTCGAATATTATTACCACGATAAAATTGCGATGATGACCATTACCAATGAAATGATGAAGCTTTCCGGAGCTGTAGAGGACGATCTGAACGGAATCACCGCGATTCCGAGGAGTATCGAAGGGGTTGAAGCGGGGCTGACCTTCCGCGAGCAGCAGAACGGGAATGTCAAATGTTCGGTACGGACAACGTCGCTTGTAGACGCGAGCAAAATTTGCGAACAATTCGGCGGCGGTGGACATCATGGGGCGGCGGGATTCGAATGCTCCGGAGAGATGGTCGATATCAAGACGCTTGTAGTGCGCGCGGTGATCTCGCAGCTAAAGGGTAAGGAATAAAGCGTAGATATGGAAGAGACAACGGTAACGGGTGTTTTTGCGATGGATAAGCCCGAAGGGTTTACCTCATTTGATGTTGTCGCGAAACTCCGCGGCCTTTTTAAGACAAAGAAGATCGGACACGGCGGAACGCTAGATCCGATGGCGACAGGCGTTCTTCCGATTTATATCGGAAAGGCGACAAGGGCGGTTGACCTTGTTCCCGACCAGAAAAAGCGGTATCTTTCAACAGTTCGTTTTGGGACTAAGACGGATACCGGGGATATTACCGGAGAACCGGTAAAGAACGGCGGAATTTTCCCAAAAGAGGACGAGCTTAGAAGCGCGCTTTCCGGCTTCCTCGGAAAGAGCAGCCAGCTCCCTCCGATGTATTCGGCGGTAAAGGTAGACGGAAGACGGCTCTATGATCTTGCCCGCGCGGGGAAAACCGCAGAAAGAAAACCGAGGGACATTGAAATAGAGTTGCTGAACCTTCTTGATTACGACGAAGAGAAGAGGGAGGCGACAATCGATGTGCTTTGCTCGAAGGGATGCTATATCCGTTCGCTCGCGGAGGATATCGCGGAAAAACTTTCGACCGAAGCGACACTTTCGAAGCTTCAAAGAATCCGAAGCGGCCCATTTTTACTTGAGGATTGTAGAACGTTTGAAATGCTCGAACAGATGTGTTTTGAGGAGAGGGTAACAAGTCTTTTGCCCGTCGAAAGAGTCTTTTTATCGTTATCCGAATTGCACCTCGACGAAAGACAGGAAAGATTGTTTCTCAACGGGGTACGAATGGAACACTTCAGCGGGACCAGCGAAGGAGAACTTCTGCGGGTTTATGGAAGTAAAGGCATTATGATTGCTTTGGCGAAAATTGAAGCTGGAAGGCTAATGAAGCAAGCGCAGTTCGTTTGACATGAAGCCGAGCGAAGAGGCTGCGAGTCTTTGGTTTTTGACGATCAAAAACCCGAGGAACAAGATGATAGTGAGGACAAAGCGTTACGCTTTTTGGAGAAGAGGATCGTATGGAAATTCATGTTGGGCTGACGCCGGTAGGGACAAAAACCGCGGTAGCTCTCGGCTATTTTGATGGGATGCACCGGGGACATAAAGAAATCATGAAACAAACAGTGGCATACGCAAAGCGCATGGCGCTTCGTCCCACTGTTTTTACGTTTGACTTTTCCGGCGGACGACCGGGGGACAAAGGTCACGGAGATCTGTTTTCAAAAGAAGAGAAATACAAAGAAATCGAGAAACTTGGGGTTGACCTGATCGTTGAGGTCGGATTCCGCGAAATCCGGAACATGACCGGCAAGGAGTTTATCGAGAAGGTACTCGGACACGGATGTCTCAACGCCGCTGTTGTCTGCTGCGGCGAAGATTTCCGCTTTGGTAAAGGACGGGGCGGGGATGTCGACGCGATGGAACGCCTGGCAGGACCGCGCGGGATTCGAGTCAATATCGTTCCGTTTGTGACCGACGACGGCGTTATCAGTACAACGCGGATTAAGAGGTTGATCGCCGCCGGAGATATCCCGACCGCTGCGCGCCTTCTTGGCAGACCGTATTGCATTGATCTTCCGACTGTCAAAAAGGGAATTGGCGTAGGAATCAACTTCTCATCGGCAAGCCAACAACTGGATGAACGGCTTGAACTCCCGAAATTTGGAGTTTACCAATCGCGCGCGAAGGTAAGCGGAAGGTGGAAAGACGCGGTTACTTATATCGGTACACGGCCGACGCGCCCTTCTGGGGAAGGCGTTTTTGCCGATACGAATATTCTGTCGCTTGAGGGAAAACCGTATGAGGGAAAGAGCTTGACGGTCGAACTGCTTCGCCTGATGCGCCCGGAAGAGCGATTTGAGGGATTAGGCGAGCTAAAAGACGCGATCTACAGCGACATTGAACGCGTAAAATTATTGATCTAAAAGACAATCGGCAACAGCAATTTGCCGTAAGAGCTGGACAATGAGTTCCTAAAGCCGAGCGACGCAGTCGCGAGTCCCCGAGAGGAACGAGGGGATAGCGAAACGAAGTGGTGCGTTTAGCCGAAGAATCATGCCGTTTGTAGAATTTCTTCGCGGAAACAGGACGGACAAACCGTGATTTGCTTTTTGCCGCGAAAGATTGTATAATATACCCCGCTACCTATTCGAGGAGTTGTGGAATGTCCCGCAAGGGTTCACCGTCTCCCTGCTCTTGGAATGAGGCGAATAAATTAAGAGGTGATAGTTATGCTTAAAGACAAACAAGGTGTTATCGAGAGCGCGCGCGTTCACGAGAAAGACACCGGATCCCCGGAAGTTCAAGTTGCTCTTTTGACCAACCGTATTGACCACCTGACCGAGCACTTGAAGACCCATACCCACGATTACCATTCCCGCCGCGGACTGCTGAAAATGGTAGGCCAGCGGAGAAACCTTCTCTCGTACTTGCAGAAGAAGGACATTGAGCGCTACCGCGCGCTGATTGCGCAGCTTGGTTTGCGCAGATAATCGATACCCCGGAAGGCAGGCGGATACGCCTGCCTTCCATTCGGCTCTAGCGACGAAGTAGCCCTTATCGGGTAAAAAGCCGCAAGTTCCTGGTTTTTCATGGTTTTCATCAGACGAAGGACGAAGAGCATGACCGACGGTGGCTTGTTCCTGGTTTTGGGGTTTAGCAGTGAAATAAGGTCTTAATACAGTTACTATTTGTATGTAAGGGTTTATTTTATTGCTAAAACCAAAATCGTTGGCCGTTTGATGAAAACCGCCCGACCTTCTTATAAAAGCGGAGTTTGAAAATTTGCGTTCCCGGTTTTTGATCGCCAAAAACTTGAACAGGTTGAGGGATAGCAGGAATTCAGCTTTTTAGGGAGGAAAACCGCCGGTTTCCGGCAGGAAATGATTTTGGAGGTTTGCTTCAGCATGTTAAAAGAAAAGATATTTGAAACAAAAATTGCAGGGCGTCCATTTAAGGTAAGCGTCGGGAAATTCGCCGGGCTTGCAAACGGCGCCTGTATGGTTTATTACGGAGACACGGTTGTTCTCTGTACCGCGACGATGAGCGCGAAACCGAGAGACGGAGTCGATTATTTCCCTCTTTCCGTTGACTATGAAGAGAAGCTTTACGCTGTTGGCAGAATCCCGGGCAGCTTTATCCGCCGCGAGACCCGCCCGAGCGAAAAGGCCATCCTTACTTCCCGCGTTGTCGACCGCCCGATGCGCCCGCTTTTCCCGAAGGATATGCGCAATGATGTATCGGTTGTGATGACCGTTATGTCTGTGGAACAGGATAACGAGCCGGAAGTTGCCGGAATGATCGGCGCATCGATTGCCGTTGCGATTTCGGATATTCCCTGGAACGGACCAATCGGCGGCGTTCATACAGGTTTGGTTGATGGAGAAATCGTTATCAACCCGACGCTGGAACAGCGCGAAAAAAGCGATTTGCAGCTGACACTTGCCGCGTCGAAAGAAAAAGTTGTTATGATCGAGGCCGGAGCCAATGAAGTAGACAACGAAACGATGCTCAAGGCGATCATTAAGAGCCACGAGGCGATTAAGGAAATTATTGCGTTTATCGATTCGATCGTTGCCGAAATCGGCAAAGAAAAGATTGCGTTCGAAAGCCAGGAAGTTGATCCCGACATGTATGACGCGGTTAAGGAAATCGCGATTGATAAAGTTCGACTCGCGATGGATACCGACGACAAGACGGTTCGTGACGCAGCGCTTCAGCCTGTTTACGATGAAGTACATGCAAAACTTGACGAAAAATACCCTGACCAGTCGTTTAAGATTGACGAGTGTATGTTTAAGCTTCAGAAATATGTTGTTCGCCGTTGGCTTTTGGACGACAACAAGCGCGTTGACGGAAGAGAAATCAACGAGATCCGCCCGCTTGACGCTCAGGTTGGCCTTTTGCCCCGCGTACACGGAAGCGGTATGTTTACCCGCGGACAGACTCAGGTTTTGACGGTTGCGACGCTCGCGATGACCAGCGAATCGCAGTTGCTTGACGGCATTGACCTCGAAGAGAAAAAACGCTATATGCATCACTACAACTTCCCGTCGTACTCGGTAGGCGAAACCAGACCAAGCAGAGGTCCGGGACGCCGCGAAATCGGACACGGCGCGCTCGCCGAGCGTTCGCTCGTACCGGTTCTTCCGAGCATTGACGAATTCCCGTACACCATGCGCCTCGTATCCGAAGTTCTTTCGAGCAACGGATCGACCTCGCAGGCTTCGGTATGCGGTTCTACGCTTGCTTTGATGGATGCCGGCGTACCGCTAAAAACCCCGGTTGCAGGTATCTCCTGCGGTCTTATCACCGAGGGTGAGCGTTGGATGACGATGGTTGATATTCAGGGTGTCGAAGATTTCTTCGGAGACATGGATTTCAAAGTTGCCGGAACCAAAAAGGGTATTACCTCGATCCAGATGGACCTCAAGATCGATGGGCTGACCTACGATATCATCGAAGAGGCGTTTGAAAAGTGCTACAAAGCCCGCCTTTACATTCTTGACGAAATCATGGCAAAAGCAATTCCTGAACCGCGCAAGGAGCTTTCGAAGTATGCTCCGAAGATGCGTACGATCCTCATCGATGTCGACAAGATCAGCGCAGTCATCGGCAAGGGCGGAAAGACCATTCAGGGCATTGTCGCGGAATGTGACGTTAAAATCGACGTTGAGGAAGACGGACATGTCTTTGTCAGCGGACTCATTACTGAGAACGTTGACCGCGCAATCAACATTATCGAGACGATTGTTCTTGAGCCGGAACCGGGCGCGATGTATTACGGAAAGGTAACCCGTATTCTTCCGATTGGCGCGTTTGTTGAGATCGCTCCGGGTAAAGAAGGCATGGTTCACATCAGCAAGATGGACGAACGCCGCATTGAGAAGGTCGAAGACGTGATTTCAGTCGGAGACATTGTGCCGGTTAAGGTTCTCGGAATCGATGACCGCGGCAGACTGAACCTCTCCCGTAAAGATGCGCTTGCCGCTCTTAAGGAAAAGGCCGAAAAGAAAGACGAAGAGTAATTTTTACAGATAAAAACATCCCGCTTGGATTTCAGGCGGGATTTGTTTTATAATGACTTAGAAAGCCGGACGAGATAAAGGAGTTGCTTTGGATGAAAATTGGTTTAATTGGTCCCTGCGAGGGAGAGATCCTGCCCTTTATCGAGGAGATGGAACAGGTCGCTATCGAAGAGCGCGCAATGCTTCGTTTTTATAACGGACAATATAAAGAGATAGACATTGTTGCGCTGTTTTCAGGGGTATCCAAGGTCAACGCCACGATTGCTGCGCAGATTTTAATAGATCGGTATCAGGTTACGGAGGTGATCGTGGTCGGGGTAGCGGGGGCGATCGACCCGGCGCTTCGAATCTCCGACACGGTGATTGCAACGGAGGTCGCGCATCACGATGTTGACCATAAAATTCTAACGGAATATCATCCATTTATGGAGAGCCAATATTTTAAGGCGGATCAAAAGTTGGTTCTGAACATTCTTTTGGCAAATAAAGACGACCCGACGGTGACCGCCGGAAGAATGGTATCCGGCGAAGCATTTATTGCTGATGAGGGACGGGAGCGAATTGTCGCAAATCATCAGCCGTTAACCGTAGATATGGAAACAGCGGGGATTGCCCATGCTTGTTATGTAAACCGGATTCCTTTTGCTGCGATTCGAACTGTCAGCGACACGCCGGAGGAAAGCGGAGATGAAGCGATTAAGCGGAATTTTGAAGAAGCGGCGGCAAAGTCGATCGCTGTCCTAACAAGATATTTGGATTTGATTTCGAAAAGGAATAGACTGCAATAGAATCTAACGTGGTAGAATATCTATTAGATTGGAGCCGGCATGAAAAGACACATTCATGTTTTTGGAGCCTCGGGATCCGGAACCTCTACCATCGGGGCGGCTGTTGCCGAAAGGCTTGGCTATTCCTATTTTGACGGCGACTTTTATTTTTGGGAACAGAGCGGGAAGCCTTTTACCCTTCAAAGGGACCCGGACAAGCGGATTCAAATGATGCAAAATGACCTGGAAGAAAGCAGGAACTGGGTTTTGGGCGGATCAATATCAGGATGGGCGGAAGAGATTTATCCGCTTGTTGATCTTGCGGTTTTCGTCTACTTGCCGAAAGATATTCGAATAGAGAGGCTACAAAAGCGGGAAGTTGAACGGTATGGAGAGCGGATAAAAGAGGGTGGAGACCGGTATCAGGATTCCCTTGATTTTATCGCCTGGGCCTCGACATATGATGAAGCGAGTAGCGGGCGGAGTCTCTTAATACACGAGGAAGTCATTAAGACGTTAAAGTGTCCGGTGATTCGAATTGTAAATCTCGATCTTGATGAGAGCATAGAAGCGGTATTATATGCTGTGAGAAATTGAGATTCGGGCGATATGTACGGCGCAATAGAAAGGAAGACGGATGGAACTTCTAAAAAAGGGTGATGTAATCGGGATTGTCAGTCCGAGCAGCATAGCCGACAAAGAGAGAATAGAAAAAGCGTCGGAGTGTTGGAGTCTTTGGGTTACCGCGTAAAAATCGGAGAAAATATCTATCGCGATACCTACGGGTATCTTGCTTCGGAAATGGAGCGCGCAGACGACATCAACGCGATGGCGGCGGACGATTCGGTTAAGATGGTTTTCTTCGGCGGCGAAGGGGGAAACGAACCGGTTCCATACCTTGATTTTGAGACGATCAGGCGGCACCCGAAGATTTATTGCAGCTACAGTGACGGGACGACGCTACTGAATACAATTCGATCGAAGGGGAATTTCGTTACCTATTACGGGCAGTCTCCGGGAATGTTTTCGGATCTTCGATATTACGATTATAGCTGGTTAAATGAAAAACGCTTTAGCGTTTTTCATTCGCGGCGTGTGCCGCGCGCCGTCTGTGGCGGCGTTAACCTTGCTGCATAGTCAGTCGCACGCCTTTGGCGTGCCGACGGGCAAAGCCCACCGTTTCAAAACGCTTTAGCGTTTTGAAATTGACTGACTATATCAACATTTCCTTGCGCATTTTGTTGACGGAAACGCCGAGACATTTGCAAAAAACAGCGATTGGTTAACGCTGTCTTCGGGAACAGCGAGCGGAGAATTGATCGGCGGGTATACAAGAAATTTTGCAATGCTTTTGGGCAGCCGGTATTTTCAGTATGACAGAAAAAAAGATTACCTGCTCTTTTTGGAGGACCACGAACAGTTTAGCGGAATCGACGAAGTCAGTTCCTTTCTTTCTCATATAGAACAGGACGATTTTATCTCGCAGGTTCGTGGACTTCTCTTTGGACATTATTCGATGAAACACGATCCTGTACTGATGCGGCGGCTTAAACGTTTCGGAGAACAATACAGTGTCCTGGTGATCTATACCGATGACTTCGGGCACGGGATTAACCATGGAATTTTGCCGATCGGGCAGACGGCAACGCTTGACAGCGAAAGCGCGACTCTATCCTTCAATAAGTGGACGGAACAGGCGGAAAAGAGATGAATCAAAAAACAGCGATCATAACCGGCGGAAGCCGGGGAATCGGAGCGGCGACGGCGAAGCTGCTTTCTCGGAATGGATACAATGTCGTGTTAACCTACTTTCAAAACCAGGATCTTGGGGAAGCGGTAGCTGAATCGATCCGGAAAGAAGGCGGAGAGGCGGCGGCGGTCAAATACCGTTCAGGGAGCCCGGCGGACGCCGAGAATCTTGTTACATTTGCGAAGAAGGAATATGGAAGAATTGACCTGATTGTCAATAACGCGGGGACATCGTATAAGGAGCTGATGACCTATACCCCTGACGCTGACTGGCTTCGGGTTATAGACGAGAACCTGAACGGCGTATTTTATCTTTGCCGCGCGGCAGTTCGGGAGATGCTAAAAGCTGATCGGGGCGGGAGTATTGTCAACGTGTCATCGATCTACGGGATAGCAGGTGGAGCGGCGGAAACGGCTTATTCCGCCGCAAAAGCAGGGGTAATCGGGTTCACGAAAGCGCTTGCGAAGGAACTTGCGATGAGCGGGATCTCGGTGAACTGTGTCGCGCCGGGCGCAGTTGATACGGAAATGAACGCGTACCTCAGCGATACAGAACGCGCTGCGCTGATGGAGGAAATTCCGTTTGGGCGATTTGGGACGGCGGAAGAAATAGCAGAGACAATTTTGTTTTTAGCAAAGAGCAGCTATCTAACTGGGCAGGTGATCAGCCCGAACGGGGGAGCGTTGATCTAGCTTCGGGATAATAGGATACGAAAACAAGCGCGCGGCAGATGTCGCGCGCTTGTTTGACAAAATAGAATTGATAATCCGTTATTTGATTCGTTTTTCCATCAAATAGTTCGCCATAGGACCGTCTTCCCGGTTCTCAATCCGGACGATAGAGAAGCCACATTTGTTGACGTAGAAATAGTGGTTATGAAGAGAGAAGGCGGGCGTTTCAGTTTTCCAGAGCTTTGAATTCGGATAGCGCGCTTCAATCGCTCGGAAGACTTTGCTTCCGATTCCGCGGTTCTGACTGTCGGGGTCGAGGAAAATATTTCCGAGGAAACAGGTGTTATCGGCCATCGGCCAGACAATAAATGCACCGACAATTCGATTGTCCAAGAGAATTTTACAGGCATCGCTGTCGGGATGAAGGGCAAATTCCCGAAGGAAATCGCCGTTGTCATAACCCGGGGGCCCGCCTTCGACGCCGAGATGACGCTTTGAATCTTCGTCAAACGCGCGTTTCATAATAGACGTCAGCGCAGGGATATCAGATTCAAAAATTTCTTCAAAGGCTAGCGACAGGGACTTGATCATACCGATTTCTCCTTTTCGCGGACAGGAACGAGAAGATCAAGCTGGATGCCTTCGGGCGCGATTTGCTTGTTCAGAACATCGTTCCGATAGTTGAGATGTTCTTCAAGAAGACCAAACATATGGGCAGAATCGTTCATGTCTCCGGCGAATTCATACGTTTCGCTGTTTGTAACCCAGCCTAGCAGCCAGTCCCATTCGTTGAAATCTCCAAGCTTGATCATATGGGCTGCATAGAGTCCTCCGGCGAACTGCTTTTTCTCTAGCGGCGCCGGAACTTCCATATCATCCGGGATGGTAACCCACATTTCGTAGCCGTGGTAGTTGGTTTCGTCGACCGGATTCGGATTGTTGAATCCATAAAGTCGAAGAGCGGGATGGATTTTTGTAAGATTGCTTTCGAGGACAAAGCTGTCGATCATTTCGCTGACCTTATCTTCCGGGAGATCTCCGACAAAATGAGCGGAGGCCACGCTGGACGGCGGAAGATAAAGAATTCGAACATCGGTAAGGGCAGGGGGATGGTTGATTTGCTCGAGGTTGTTCATTGCATCTTTCTCCTTTAGCTTATAGTCGAAGGAGTCCCTCTCGGGATAGATCAGAGAAAACAGTTCTTCATCGGTAATACGCTCGATAGAAAGCGGAACCATATAGTTGACCTTAATCCGCTGGATCAGCCGGGTAAGAACTTCGCGAATCGAGCTGAATGACTCGATTTCATAGTCAATTTCCTCAGCCTTTTTCTGGAACGAAGAAAGCGCGAACGCGGTATCGCGTTCCTCTAGAATTTTTCGGATTTCAGAAAGTGGGATGCGAAGTTTTTTGAGCAGCAGAATCTGGCGTATGCGCAGCAGAGCGGCATCGTCGTAGGAGCGGTAAGCGTTGCTTTCATTCTTGATGCTCGAAAGCAGGCCGATCGATTCGTAGTATCGAAGCGTCCGCTGGGACAGCCCGAAAAGTTTTGCCGTTTCCGTAATGGTCTTGTTTTCCATGACACCCTCCGTGATTTCATTCTAAAGGTTGACGCGGCGTCAATGTCAAGCGATGAAATCAGAATACCGGATTTTTAGAAGGAAAACAAGAATCCCCCGGCCGTAGCCGGGGGATTCATTCTAACTCTACTTCTTGGTGACAGGGATCCAGACCTCGGAATGTCTTTTTTCACCTTCGTGACAATAGTACATTTCAAATTCAGGCGCGTTGGCATGTTCGTATCCGGATTCCTGGAACCATTGCGGATAGATTTCCTTCCAGACTTTCTGGATAGCCTCTGCCGTTCCTTCCATGGTGTGTGTTTCTGTCGGGAAGATCGCCCAGGTTAGCGCGGGGATTGAAAGAGCCTCATAGCCTTCCGGGGCTTTCCCTGAGGTGATAAGACAGATCATATAGCGAATTTCGGTTTCGGTAAAGTCATAGAGCGCCGCATTGGGCCCGCTTCCACCGTCTAGAACGATGCCGGAGGCTTTGGCGTCTTCGATCAGTTTAAGACAGCTTCCGTCCGACCATCTGTCCGACCACATTTTTGGGATCTGAACCAAATTTTGACCGTTGGCCAAAGGGATTTCGGTGGCAAATCCAAAAGCGGTAAATGGACCTTTTTGTTCGATTCGATAGTTCATTACAGCATCTCCTTTGATTGATATGGTAAAAGAAATTTTTGGATAGGCCTTGAGCGTTGCGCCCGGTTTTTTGGCCCCGCTCGGAGAGATCCCGTGCATCTTTTTAAAAGCGCGGGAGAACGATTCGGAGCTTTCGTAGCCATACTTTAACGCGACGTCGATGACTTTACAGTCAGTATGGTTGAGTTCGAACGCTGCGTTGGTTAGGCGCCGCCTTCTGATGTACTCATTGAGCGGAAGATCGGCTATAAAGGTAAACATGCGCTGAAGATGGAAGACGGAGCACCCTGCGACCCGTCCAATCATCTTATAGTCGATCTCGCTGTCGAGATGACCTTCCACGTAGTCGATAACTGTGTTCATCCGATCAAGCCAGTCCATAAACACCTCTTTCAATATCAAGTATAGGAGGAAATCGTATCGTCCGCATGACACTTCATGTTTTTTTGGGTCATATTTCGATAGAATCCGTCGCCTCCGGCGAGACGTTCTACGCAAAGCATTGGACAAAAATAAACGGCAGGAACCAATATGGCCCCTGCCGTTTGCGATAAGCAAATGAATCAGAGTTGAAACGAATCGTCCCGGATATATTTTTTGGTATTGCGCAAGAAGAATTTGTAGACCGAGTCAAATAGGACAAGACCCGCCGCCAGAGTTGCCAGTATTGCAAAAAGATGCTTCATTCTTTTCCCTCCTTGGATGGTTATCCTAACTGAACACATTACACGAAGTGTTCAGTTGATCAACATAAAAGTATCATAGTTATTCGGATTGAAGATAGAAGGTTCTGAAAAAGGGGCAACCGCTCCGAAGTGTTTGAAATCGCCGGACTGTTGTCCACAGTAGATGTTCCCCTCTATCGAGGTATCGAGGTTAAATGTATTAAAAGTGCCGGCCTTTTCTAGTAACGCGCCGGTAAGCCAAAACCGAACCGCCCAATACCAGCCCTGTTCGTCGGCACCTTGATAACAATAAATATCGGAAAGACGTTCCGTTTCTTGATCTCCGAGAAAGACAACGTTTTTGCCCGCTGCGTTGACTGCGATCGAAATCGAAGAGCCAGAACTTTTGCTAAATTGAAAGGATATGGCAACAAAGCTATCTGTATCAAGAACGGAACCATTGTTCGAAATAACCGGATCCCGCTCAAATTTCATAAGATCAAAACAGAATCCCTTTTGTTCAACATAAACAGCGCGCGCATAGGAAAGCGGTTTGATGTCGCTAAAATAATGACGCGTTTTCATGACGGGGAGCACGTCAAAAACAGGTTGATTTTCGCAAAATGGGATAAACTGCATAAGTCTTACTCACTAATACTTCAATTTATTATATCATCTCACAGATGAACGGAGATTACAAGAAGTTTGAACAAACTTTGAATTTGATTTTCATTATAAGACCTGATATGATGTAAAATGGATTTTGAAAGGCGAAATATTTGGCCGTTTAGAATCAATTGTTGACCGGTAAAAATTGAGTTGCCCCCGTAGTTAAATGGATATAACAAGCCCCTCCTAAGGGCTAGTTGTGAGTTCGATTCTCGCCGGGGGTGCCAACGGCAAGATTTGCGGAGTTTATCACCTTTTTTCTTTACAGATTAAAAGGTGATTTTCTCTTTTTCAAAGGAAATTTTGTTAAGAAAAATGGAGGCTCTGGGATCTCTTTGCCTTCCGAGAGAAATTGTTGCCTGCTTTCTGTCGCTTGTATCAATATTTCTTGTGTTCCCCTAGTTGTACTGTTTATCTTTCACGCGATGTTGCATGCTCTCCTGTACTTCATTTGTACGGATGCTCCCATACCATTCGTGAGCAGCCCACAGGCGATAAGAAAGATTAGTTATTCGAAATATTAACATTAATAAAAACATCATCGCTGCCAATGTGTGCAAGCAGGCGGAAACCATTTTGACACATATATCGTCTTATTGTTTTGCTGGAGCGGCGAGCGGTTTTCCCACTCATGAAACATTCAATTACAGCATAGCGAAAAGGTAACAAGTTAAAATCAATTCCTTTTAAAACGTTTAGTTCAAACCCCTCGACATCCAACAGCAGCAAGTCAAACTGATTGAAATCAAGTTCTTGAACAACTTTGTTAAGCGGCATCATCTTTTTTTTTCGTATGACGGTACGGGGCTTACTGCCGTAGTCTTCACGCATACCAAATCCGGCAACACCAGAGATCGATGACAGCTCACCTTGGACTTCGATAAAGTCAACAAGTTTCTCTTGGTCGCCGATTAAATAAGGATAACATCGTGTACTCCGTATACCTGGCCACTTGTTGCAAATTGCTTCAATCGGTTCAAAAGCAATCCCTTTCCAGCCTAAATTTTCTAAAGCATAACTGTTGCTGGCAACAACAGGATCATTCGCCCCAACCTCAACAAAAGCACCCGGCTTTTCGTTAAATAATACCTTGTGTACGTACAGGTCAATGTTGTATTGCGAAGTTGTATCATTATTGAGATATTTTTTTGTAATGTACATCCGGTTCCTGCCAAAAAAAGGGGCGAATGGCAAAGATAGGATCCGAATTTTACAAGCCCAAATAGAATCACCAATTCGGTATAAAATAGGTGGACGCTTTTTTTGCACAAAAATGCAATAAAAAAATCTGCGATCGATCGCAAATGCAATATGTCTATCAGGGACAATAACATTTTCTTCATCTCTTCGCTCCAAATATCGTTTATGTTGTCGATCAGGCACATTGCCTTGAGGGAACAAACACCCACACCTGCACAGGACTTGCCGTAGAACACCTTTCTCTCAGCGAATCCAACCAAGGGGAGCTCACTGTTTAATCAAATATGACACAAGATTATGTATGTGTCGAAATGAATAAGACACTGTATTCAAGTGTTGCCATTTATTATATCAGTGCAGGTTTTAGTTGTCTGTTTTAGAAAAATAGATGTGAAACTTTGCACAGATTTTTTTGGGATAGGCTGATTCAACAGTTAATATCATACCAAATTTTTTTCGAAAATACTACCGAAACACTTTGCTGCAAGAACTCTCTGGGAAAACTGAGACAAAACAATATATATGGGGACTATTACAAGATTCATGAGCAAATATTTGTAAAGAATTACAGGATAAGTATTACATATGTTTGTGGTCATGAAAAAGGCGGGTGAATTGAACATTATCATTTTTGAGCAATGCCTCTGTAACACTATATATACCCTAAATTATGACTTGCTATTTTCCTCTTAATTCAGAATCAATAAAACTGGACCGCGAATTATTCAGTTGTGTAACAATCGCCGAGAGGCTATAATAGCGTCTAGTGTCTAAAACCAAAAGGGTTGCCAAAAAGCAGGTTGCTTGTTTTCGCTTTAGCGAAACAGCGGATAAAGGAGAACGTATTGGGAATTAAGATAGTTGCGGATCGGATGATCGATTTACCGAAAGAGGAATTGGCGACGCTAAATATCGATACCATTTCCTGCTATATCAATATGGACGGCAAGAGCTATTCCGACTTGGAAGATGTTTTCCCGGAAGATCTATTCAATTTTATGGATCGAACCGGACGGGTCGCCCAGACAGCGGCGAAAAGCCCGGCGATTTATTCGGAGTTTTTTGGACAGTTTGTCGAGCGGGGGGATACGGTAATTCACTTTGCGGCTTCCAGCGGGATTTCGTCTATTGCGGAAAACGCCAAGACGGCGTCGAAAGATTACCCCGGTCGCGTTTTCGTGATTGACACAAAACAGCTATCCAATGGGATTGCGCTATTGGCCAAATACGCGATGAAGCTTATTTCGGAAGGGGAAACAAATCCAGAAACGATTGTTGATCTGGTAGAAAAGAAAATTCCGAAAATCCAAGGATCATTTCTTCTTGAAACGCTGGACTGTCTTTATAAAGGAGGAAGGTGCAGCGGGCTGACATATTATGCCGCGAATCTGCTTAAAATAAAACCTGTTATCCATATGAATGAAACGGGACACATGGTTGTCCGGGAAAAGCTTAGAGGTAGCCAGCAGCGGGTTCTAGAACCGTATATCAGGAATACCTTTGAAAAACATCCGAACCCTGACCTTGAGCAATTGTATATCGTTTATACAACATATGACAAAAAGGTTCAAGAAGAGATCCTGCGAATTGTCGCGGATTGTTATTCCTTCAAGAATATCCAGATCAATGATGTCAGCTGCAACTGCTGTGTCCACAGCGGGCGGAATACCGTCGGACTGTTTTATATGTCTAAATAGATTGTTGAATCGCCATTTTCGGTTTTTTATGGAATTTGGTTTTCTTGATCCGAACAAAAGCAATTAAAACGTAAATATACGAGAAAAAGAGTATTGACCATTTAGGGCAATACTCTTTTTTGTTGTGGTAAAAATTAGGAAAAGAAGAATGCGCTCCTTTTGTTCGGAATCAGGGGCTTGAAATTACGGAGTTTTCTCTGTAATTTTTTGATACTCGCTTTCGATATGCGCGTCGAGCTGTCCGTGCTGTTTTAAGAACATCAGTCCATGAATCAGGTCGTTATAGTTCTTTCGAAGCTCTTTTCCGGAAAGCGAATAAATAAGTCTCTCGTCTGAAAGAAGAAGGTCGTCAAAAGCGCGGTAAGCGGTTAGGCGCGCCTCTTCTTTTGAAGGATCGGCTGGAACGGTGAAACATGCCGCGGCATAAGGGGTCGAAGTAAAGCGTCCAGAGGCCATCATCCGCAGCCAGAGCGACCAGTCCTCGTGGGCATCGAGATCGTCGCGGATTCCGCCGGCCCTTTGATAACAGCTTTTCTTAAAGAGAACGGCATTGCTCGCGACAAGACATTGGCGGAGCATCGAAAAGACGTCGATCTGCGGAAAAGACATAAGTCGTTTTCTCCTGACCGCGATTCGATAAGGGGATTCGCTTAGAACATCCGCTTCGAGCGCAACGCTCGCGGAAAAGACAATGTCAGAAGATTCTTTTTCAGCGATTGAAACCGCGGTTTGAAGATACTCCGGGAAAAGGTAGTCGTCATCGTCGAGCAGATTGATATAGGTCCCTTTTGCGAGCTCAATACCCTTCGCCGCCGCTTTCGCTCGCCCGGCGTTTTTGCCCATGGCATGGTAGCGGATTTTGAGATCTTTCGACAGAGCAAGGACAATGTTCTCCGAAGCCGGTTCGCTGTCTTCTACTACGATAACTTCAAAATTTGGATAGCGCTGATTTCTAAGGGACTCCAGCGTTTTTTGAAGCGCGCCTGGCCGGCGGTAGGTTCGTACAACGATTGAGACAAGCGGGGTATCTTTGAGCGGAAGCGCCGGGGCTGTGCCGCGTAAAAATCCATAGGCGGTGCCGCTCACTTCTAAAAGACCGCGGGTCGGAGTCTGTTTCAGCCGAAGGAAAAGCAGTTTCAAAAAACGGAGGATCAAAAAAGTAAAAAGCTGTTTTCGGTTTACACGATAGATATCGGGATGTTTTATTGCCTTCAAGGTTTGCCGGATACCTTCGCGAAACTGGGCCTTAGAACCGTGTTTGGCACGCATCAGAAGATTTTCAGAAAATCGCGCTGTTCGATCTTCCGGCATTGGGGCTAAGAGCGAGAGGGATTCGGTAAGCGGAAGAAAACGAACGGTTTTTCCGCTCGCTTTCAGTCTCAACGCGAGATCGGCCGCGGCAGAATCGCCGAGAGATTTATCGAAACCGCCGAATTCCAGAAACAGTTTTTGTGAAAGAGCAAATCCATCGAACGAGGCAAAAAGAATATCCAACGTCACGGGATCGTAACAGATACTTTCACCTTCGTCGGCAGCCGAGAGAACAATTGCGTCTGCATAGTTTTCTAAAAAAGCGGTACGAATGGTTTCCATGCTTTGATCAGATATTGGGTTTCTAAGAAAAAGCAGAAGATCTGCCGACGTTTCGGGGATCGTTCCATGATAGCTGATTGTTTCGATCGTCATAGTCGGCTCCTTCTTGTATAGATAGTTATGAATACTGGTAGTTGCTTTTCTTAATTATAAGCACAGCATATCTAAGCGTCAAACAAAAACATTGAGCAAGTAACGAAAAGATATTCATCATGACATAGAGCAAAAGGCCGAGCGAACAAATGAAGAAATGATTTCTCGAATGGAAGATACGCCAAAAGGTGCTTATTCCCAGCAAAATAACCGATAGATTAAGACATTTCGGCGAAAACATATAGAATCACCGACGAAATGAAATTGGAGAATAATAGGAATGCTAATAGTTTGGTCACAGATTTGAGATACTATAATGGTAGTCTAATCTATAATCCATAAATTGGATGAGATTTACGATTGGTTTGTTATCAAGGTGCGTATAGTTATGAGTAGGATGTTATAACACTTTTTATTTCGGAAGTAAAATGGCTTGATTACAAATTGAGTCACAAAAGAAACACATTTTCGGATTTCGTAACCTATGTGTGACGTTTGTTAGTAGAATAGGGATAGAATCATCAGAAATCAGGTTGGAGAACCCTTTCTGGTGAGAATTCCTATATATAAAATATTAAGTATATAAAGCTTTTGGAGGGGATTTAGGATATGAAACAATTTGGAAGGGGTCTTAAAAAGCCGGCGGCGATCCTGTTGTCGCTGATTATGCTGTTTACTTCGCTTCCGATTTTAGCGCTTGCAGGCAACGAGGTGATCGCTCCTTTACAGCCTCTTGTTCTCGAGGGAGAAGCACTTTCGGCATTTTATGCTGAGAACGGAATTGAATTTTTGCGAAACGAGGACGGAAGCCTTGTTTTGGATGAAGGCGGAAGCCCGAAGCTTTCAGTTGGAGAGCTTCCGGCAGGGTATAGCTTCCGTTTCGAAGAAGGCGTTCTCGTGACCGAGGGTGATCCTGCGGTACCGGGGCTTGTTGCGCCTGCGAAAGAACCTGAAAAGGCTGATCCCAAGCTGGGCGGAAACGAAGGGGACGACGGGGATGGTGGTGTCGTCGCGTTTGGGAATCCGACTCCTCCGGCAGAACTGACGGACGAAGAGAAAGCGGAGATTCTTGCGAAGCTTGAGACGCTTGTTCTGGCGCTGCTACCTGGCGAGGTTGATTTGACAACGGGAGAGCAAAACAGAACAGTCGGATCCCTTTGGGTCAGCTACTCAGCAAATATACAGAGTATGCTTCCCGACTTGGAGATTTTTATCCGGTCTACCGGAGGGGTGAAATTTGAAGTTATCGGAAATGATTCCGGGTATCAAACGAGTTTACTTAATAATGGCGAAGAAGTCGAGCTATTCGGCTTTAACCCAAAATCAAATGTCGGAGACGGAACCGTTGCGAGTATTGGCGCATTTGGGTACTATTTCCCAAGCCCGGAAACTGCAAATGGGACGTTTGGTGATATCGAAATCTATAAAATCAGCTACAAAGGCGTGGATTTTGATGTAAGCAATCCTGCTTGGGGAACCTCGAGCAACAACCGTACCGGTTTTACTGTTGAGGCGATAGCGGACAACCAATGGGGTTTTATCGGATTTAATTCCGAGAGCGGAAAGACCGATATTTCGCGCGCGAAGGGCGACGGGCTATCGGGAAAGATGGCGGTAACCCTGCCTTCAGCGGTAACAATTTCGTTAGGTGCGAAGCAGATCAAGGACTTGTCTAATGGCTGCTATCCGGCGGGAAGCGCGGCGATTGCTGCCGAGGTTCAATTCGGTGGAGGACTTGTGTTGCCGACCGGTTTGCCGGAGACAAAGACGGAATACAGTGCCGCGAACGCGGCACTCTTAACCGTGTTTAATGAGTACTTTGGTTTGTCGGAAACAACGATTGACCCAAATACGAAGTTTTTTGTACAGGCGGATTATACCAATCAGAAGCTCATCATCACGATGTTCAATTCGAATGACATCTCGGATCTAAGCTTTGAAGCGAATCTTATCGTAAAAAAGGCTGCGCTCTCTAGCGCGATTTCGGATAACAGCGACCTGAGCGGTACGATTACTGTCAACTATTTACCTGGCGGGAACAGCGATCCTGTTTCAAAGATTACCGTCATGGATGCGGATACGAGTGTAGCAATCTACCCGATCAACACGGTAGCGAGCGGGAAATCAACGTATATCCATACCATCAATATCGGTCAGGTACCCGATCCTGAGAAACTCCTCAAGGAGTATTTCGATACGAAGGGAAACAAGTTTACCGTTCCCTGGGAGTATAAATCTATCGGATATTTGGATACAGAGAAACAGATTGGGCTTGATTCGGGCGGTTTGATGCGCCAATTCGTTTCCAAAGTAAACCTTGCGGTCGACGCGACCCATTCGATCGACTATAACAAGATCTGGTTTGCCTGGGATATCGCAAACTGGACGATCCCCGACGGGATCAAGTCGGTCACATTATCGGACAAAGCAAGCGTCAACGGAAGCGCCGGTTGGAACCCCGACGAACTGGAAGCAATCGGATTCGTTCTTCCAATTATCGCGGGTAAAACTACGCCAGTTATCAAGTATACGATAGACGGGACCGAATATACCGTAACTGGTGAACAGGCAATGGACGTGACGAGACAGACTTTAGATGATCTTGTTATAGATCATCCGGTCTATGGACAGATTCACACGTTTACCGCAAAAGGCGGGAAAACAATCTCCAGCATTTCTTATACCTACGACAGGGATAGAATTATTAAGTTAGGGGACGGTGTTTTTGAAACCGGATCCACTCCGCCTGCGGTATTGTTCCGTTTGAACAACAATATAAGCTATACAGAAGCGACGGCGCTTTACAATAAATCGTATTTTAACGCCGTTGATACCGATGGCAACAAGATGTTTGAAGAAGACATCCTGAAAGAGGGCGTTGTCGCGTACCGCCCGCAGCTTGACGGATCAAGCGTGAATAAGACGGCGGTTAACATTTCAAGAGACGCGACTGATCCTAGCAACAACGGGATGCTCAACGCGACCGGAGATACGATAAAATATACAATTACGGTCAGCCTTCCCGGAGAGATCAAGGACGGCGTCCCGAGCTGGGACTATGTACCGTATGTAGATGGCCTGGTTGTCATTGACGAGTATGTCCGAAATCTTAAGAAAACAAACGCGCTTCTTGGAGACATTGCGGTTACCCGTACAAACGGGTCGGTAGTTGTCCCGGTAGGACAGGAAACGAAAGACAGCTATACCGGGATCCCCGCGGTTAACGGAAGCAATTATCATTCTTCTGCCGGAACGATGGCAAACGGATGGTATGCCTGGGAATTTAAGGGACGCTTCAATCATGGCGATACAATCACGATTACCTATACGGCAGAGGTAACGGATACTCCTGTTAAGGGAGAAGGTGATGACAGCGAAAACTACCCGGTTGAGAATAACGTTTATGTCGGAACCTATATCAACGGAATAGGCGGTTCCGGCGGAGGGACGATCAACTGGCATTTCACATCTTTTGGACATTCGAAAATATATCTGTCGCCGAATCTGCTCTACGGCGACGTTGAAGTCCTTCATCTGAACCCAGTTACGCGAAACAGCCAAAATGTCATGCTCCCGAACGACAAGATCATCGTTCATGCTTTTGGCGGAACGGCGAAGAGCGATCTTGCGCTTGATAACGCTGCGCTCTCGGTTTATATCTCTAATGTTTTGACGCTGGATGCGGACAAAGAGCCGGACGAGCTCGTAACGGTACTCGGAAAGCGAAGCGTAACACAAAACGCGGACGGGACAAGAACCTATGGGAGTTGGGACAATTCGAGCAGCGGAATAGAAGTAAAATTCTACAAACTAAACGGAACAGAAGTAACGCTTGCAGAGCTGGATGCTGCTTATTTGGCCGGAGCCGCCGATTATAAATCCGCGCTTTCTGAAATTGAAATCGTCGCGCTTGTGATGAAGGGAAGCAATTCTCTCGGGAAGAGCGAGATGGTCGGACTCGATATCGCGACAATCGCGAAGACTCCGGCGAGCGGATCAGAAATGTTGACCGGAAACGCATCGTATGCTTATCTTTATACGTTGAAGGATCATCTGTTCCTCAACAAGGCCGGCAGCGCAACCGGAGCGACCAGCAAGACGATGGAAAATCGTTGGCCGATGGGCAACGCATTCCCGAAGCAGGTTGACTATATGCTCGGAGCTCTGAACTCCTCTTACCAGAAGATCGGTGATAAGTGGAGAGCCTATATTTCGGATAGCGTTTCGGCGAAGGTTTACGCGCTTTCGACCAAGATTACGCTTGAAAAAACAAACAGTAAGACCAGCTATTACTCCGACGAAACGACGGAAAATTATACAGTTAAAGCAAAGAATATCGGCGGGGATTACCTCAAGTTTTCCGATCGTACGCCGGACTTCGAGATGAACCTGTTTGTTGACATTTTACCGGTTGACGAACGGTTGGTAGAAACCTCTCTCAAGATCCAGAAACCGACCGGCGGAGTTTTCGCAGACGGTGATTACACGTTAGCGACCTCGCTCATTACCCTTCCAAACGGGATGCAGGCACAGCGGATTGTTGTAACATTTACAAATCCGGTAGTTATCGCGAAGGACAAGGCGCTTGTTGTAACCTATCGGGCACTTATCGCCGAAAACAAGCTTCTTCGGAATCCGCGGAAGGAGTCGGTCAAAAATGACGATACCATCAATATGGCGAGCGTCTATTACGATTCTTCCAAGGTGTTTACCGGAAACGCTTCCTCCTCTCAAGGCCTTGATGTCTCCGGAAGAGAAAAATACTTCTGGAATGGCATTACGATAACCGGACAGGACGCGAATACAAGGCGGATCATCGCGAACCTTCAGATGGAGCATAAAGACAAGCGCATCGCCCCGACTAAAGCTAAATTACCTCCTTTAGAATGACCACAAATGAGAACCGGACGTTGATAAGTATTAATGATTTTTTCAGCATAGAAGCCCGCTAAGACTTGCGAAGTAGTAGGATACTTATAAGAT
>CAZGYK010000003.1:0-398 GCA_964530485.1 uncultured Oscillospiraceae bacterium | reverse complement strand
AATAAGCCAAGCGGCCGGCCTGATAAAGATGAATTCTACAACGTGGTCAGCGCGAATGTCGAATGGAAGTTGACGGTTCAGAACGGCAAAGACGCGCAGTGTGTGATGGACAAATTTTATGTTGTAGATGTTCTTCCGAAAGGCCTTGAGCCGGATCAGAATAACCTTATGGTTACGGGGATTGCCCCGATTTTGGTTGCCAAGAACTCCGGAGGACAGTGGGTGCTGGTCTGGAAGTTTGATAGTAACAATCTCCCGGGCGGCCTCAAGCAGGGTGAATCGTTTACGCTCGCGTTCCGGACGAATATCAGCGACTATGTTGTCGGCGGGATAACCAACCAGTCCTATGTCATTCCGAGCGATGACGCGAACAACTTCTTTGAAAAAGCGAATGTCTC
>CAZGYK010000002.1:29552-30445 GCA_964530485.1 uncultured Oscillospiraceae bacterium | reverse complement strand
AACTCCCCAACTCCCGGAACAAGCATATCGGTTGCAGCAACCGTTTTCCCGTCTTCATTCATACGCATATAAAACGCTTTGATGTCTTTCGGATAGTTTATAACAAAAACCGGCTTTTCAAAAACTTGTTCGGTCAGGTAACGCTCATGTTCTGTTTGAAGGTCACAGCCCCAAAACGCTTTGTATTCAAATTTGTCGTTATTCTTTTCTAGGATTTCAATCGCCTTTGTATAATCAAGACGTTCAAAATCGGAAGTTCTGACCAATTCAAGACGTTCGAGTAAGGTCTTATCATAAAACTGGTTAAAAAACGCGAGTTCAGCTGAACATGTTCTCTGAAGATGTTCAACAATTGCTTTGATCATTGCTTCTGCAATTTCCATGTCACCTTCAAGGTCACAAAACGCTATTTCCGGCTCAATCATCCAAAATTCTGCGGCGTGTCGCGGAGTATTGGAATTTTCGGCCCTGAATGTCGGACCAAACGTATAGACTTTACCAAAAGCTAACGCCATACCCTCTGCATCAAGCTGACCGGAAACCGTCAGGTTTGCTTCCCTGCCAAAAAAATCTTCGCTATAGTCAACGCCGCCGTCCTCAAGAAGCGGCGGATTCGTGAGATCGAGCGTTGTTACCTGAAACATCTCGCCGGCGCCTTCACAGTCACTTCCCGTAATCAAAGGCGTATGTGCATAGACAAACCCGTTATCGTGAAAGAAGCGGTGAATGGCAAACGCAGCTTCGCTGCGGACCCGGAAAACTGCGTTAAACGTGTTCGTACGAAAGCGAAGATGAGGAATCGTTCGCAAGAACTCCAGAGAATGACGCTTTTTCTGAAGAGGATAGTCATTGTCGCATGTTCCCTCGATCTCGCCTTTTGTTGCATGTAGCTC
>CAZGYK010000002.1:29132-29489 GCA_964530485.1 uncultured Oscillospiraceae bacterium | reverse complement strand
TTTGATTCGGGGGTTAAGACGAGCTCTCCTTCAAAAACAACCGAACTTCCAACGCTCACGTTCGCGATATCCTTAAAATTCGAAAGCTCGTCCGGCATCACAACGATCTGCATATTCTGAAAGCAGCTTCCGTCATTGATTTCGACAAACCCGATTGTTTTGGATTCACGGGACGTTTTTACCCAACCTGCGACTTGTATGGTTTTCCTCGAAAAGGAGTCCATATCGCGGTAGAGCGCACTAATTTCGGTTCTTTTCATGTCTACCTCCAGATATTTTGATGGATGTTATTATAATATAAATACGATCCTGCTACAAGCGTTTCTCTCATTTGTTACCGCTTTGTGGTTTCTTGTC
>CAZGYK010000002.1:22444-29122 GCA_964530485.1 uncultured Oscillospiraceae bacterium | reverse complement strand
CCGTCCGGGATTGCAACAACCTCTGCCGACTGCCCTTTCATTTCAAAAGCGATTCTCATCGCCTCATCCAACGATTTCGCCGGAATCATGTTTGATTTCAGGATAATGTCTGAAGGCAGAAACTCCGAAACCAGAATGACCGGATGCCGCATCAGCGTTTTGAAATAAACCTGGGCATTCCATTGTTCGGGGATCGTTTCCTTCGGAGGAATCGAAGAAAG
Source organism: uncultured Oscillospiraceae bacterium (assembly GCA_964530485.1). Taxonomy (GTDB): domain Bacteria; phylum Bacillota; class Clostridia; order Oscillospirales; family Ruminococcaceae; genus WRIP01. The sequence goes on along the minus strand of CAZGYK010000002.1, from coordinate 28,901 downwards.
CTTCTTCATCATTTCTTCCGGCGTCCCGCCTGCCATGACCTGTTCAAAAAATTCTCCGCCGATTCCGTCTACACAGGAACAGCACATAACAATTACCGCGCCTTCTTTTGCGCAAATCTCAGCCGTTGAAACAGCTTTGACCGACTGATACAGATTCTGGTCAAGCGGGTATCCGCCATTTCCGGTAACGATGATATCCCCCATAACTGCGTCACACTGAGAGGTCTTTCGGATATAGGCGACGCCGGCCTCATGTGCCTTTTCGCGATCGCCGGAAAATGCGGAAACGACGCGCTTTTTTCCATCAAGAGCCACATTCATAATAAACTGGAGATTGACTGCTTTTGCCGCCGCCAGCATATCTTCATGGATTGGGTTATGTTCGAGGACCCCCGCAATTGAATTCGGATTGGCGATCGCCACATAACTATGGTTTTCATTCACTGTTTCTTTGGAACAAATCCCGGGAAGTACACTCTTGCGTCCTCCGGAGAATCCGGCGAAGAAGTGGGGTTCAATAAATCCCTCTGCCACAAGAAGATCACATTCAACCGCAAGCCGATGTACTTGAAAGGAAGCACCGGACGGTAAAACAGGAAGATCAACGAAGTCCTCGCTCATGTATGCGTCACTGACAACGATTCTTTCGTTGTCAACAATTTGATCCCCGAACATATTTCTCTGTTCTTCAACTGTTGTCGGACGGTGAAGACCGGTCGCTACAAGAATTGTAATATCAGCATTCGGATTCCCTTCGCGAATCTCCGCAAGAAGAATCGGAAGCGTCAGCTTACTCGGAACGGAGCGCGTATGATCACTCGTGATCAAGACTATCTTATTTTTGCCGACAGCTAGTTCCCTTAGACGTTTCGAGCCGATTGGGTTTTCGAGAGAAGCTAAAACGATTCCGCTTTCGTCCGGGCAACTATCATCTAAATGTTGCTTGGATTCAATCACAGCTTTCAAATTATTATCCGGCACTTGCAACAACATGTGGCTCTTAAAGTAAGGGATTTCAATCTGCTTCATTATCTTTTTTACCTTTCAAATTATGCATCGCGTTTTACAATTTCAGTGCTATAATATAGAAAAAAGGAGCGGTTTCAACTTATGAAAAGATTGCAAATTGGCAAGTCAAGTATTCAAGCTTCAGCAATAGCCCTAGGATGCATTCGAATGAATTCGCTTTCGGTGGAAGACGCGGCAAACGTAATTCAAACTGCCTACGACTGCGGCATAGATTTTTTTGACCACGCGGACATCTATGGTGAGTTCAGCGGGATATCAGAAGAACGGTTTTCTGCCGCCATAAAAACGACCTCAATCAGCCGCGATAAAATCATTCTCCAATCAAAATGCGGAATTCGCAAACACCCCTCTGGGGAGTTCAACTACTTTGATTTTTCGTATGAGCATATCATCCATTCAGTAGATGGAATTCTCAAGCGTTTGAATACAGATTATCTCGATGTTTTTCTGCTTCACAGACCCGATGCGCTGATGGAACCTGACGAAATCGCGAAAGCGTTTGATGAACTGTTCGCAAAAGGAAAAGTTCGCAACTTCGGTGTCTCAAACCAGCACCCCATGCACATCGAAATGCTTAAAAAAAGTGTCCGCCAGCCTCTCATCGTCAATCAGCTACAATTTTCACCTGTCCATACCGGAATGATTAATTGCGGAATGGAAGTAAATATGCAGACTCCCGGCGCGATTCAACGCGACGGAATGATTCTCGAATATTCGCGTCTCAACGACATCACGATTCAATGTTGGTCTCCGTTCCAACATGGGATGATTGAAGGCGTATTTCTCCTCAACAAAGAATTCGAAGCTGTCAATGCCGTCATTCGGCGCATGGCTAACGAAAAAGAAGTCTCCGATACGGCAATCGTCGCCGCTTGGATTTTGCGTCATCCGGCTAACATGCAAATAATCCCCGGGAGCATGAACCCCTCTAGAATCTCCGACATCTGTAAAGCAGGAAGCCTTTCGCTGTCGCGGGAAGAATGGTACGAAATCTACCATGCGGCTGGAAACATTATTCCGTAAAAATCTCCAGTATTTCTATAGAAAGGAACGGTTTTTGCCGTTCCTTTTTTATGCAAACTCTTTTGCCATTCTCATTGCGATCTGTTCCCAACGCACCAAATTATTGAGATTATACCCGGCAGAACTGATGTCCTTCAAGACCATATCACAGTTACATCCATTGCGTTTAACTGCGCTGTAAATTCTTGACAGCTCTTTTTGTACCGCCTCTTCATCCAGATTCTTAACCGCGACTGATGTCGGCGTCGGCTTGTTTGAAAGAACGTAGTCTTTCCCGATTTGTTCCGCAGAGGCATCCACATCTGCCCACGGTGTAATCGATATTTTTCGAAGATTCGGAAGGCGTTTTACAATATCGAGTTTCTTATCAAGAGGTTCACAACAACCATAATAGGTCAAACCGAATTTTGAAAAGAGATTGATCATATATTCAATATCAAACTCCTCATGCATCGATTTGGATACACTATTAAAAATCTGGGCCATCCCTCTTCCCCATACATCTTTCGCCATAACTTTTCCGCCGTCGTAATCTTTGGACGGCAACTCGTCTGCAAGTGCAGGGGTACAGTGAATCTGTAGCGGGTTGAGTTCAAACAAACCCTCGTCTTCATATTGCTGAATCGTAGCAGCCTCAATATCTGCAAGTTTTTTTACAAGTTTATGGGTAAATTCCGGACGATCGATTAAATCTACCAACAGGTTTTCAACGCCGCGGTACATCGAAATTTTGTCCCAAGTATCAATATAGCTGTTTACGCCAACAAGTTTTACAGGGATAATGTCCCCAAAGATATCCATCAATTGATCCAACTGTTTTAGCGTTGTTTTGCTATCGTACCGAATCGTAGGAGTATGAAGTTTCTCAAGATCCTCATCGGTTTTGAACTGGTCTTCGTATTCGTGGGCGATAATGTTGTTTCGGTTATCAAGAGAGAGCGTTTGTTCCTTTACTTCGATTCCGTTTCCGCTATTGATAATCGTCTTCTTTAGCGGTATCCAGCTAGGCACAATCATATCCGCAGGAAAGTGTTCCCACTGAAAAATTGCGCGTCGCATCAGATTCTCTATCGTCTTCAAAAATGGGTCTTCGCACTGGATCGTTAGTTTATTATCATAGTCTAACTCGTGAAACGGAACTTCATTAATTAGTACGACCGGGCGAATTTGTCTCAGACTGTTTACAGCACGGTAAAGCTCTGCGTTTTCGGCATTTCGCGGATGATCGGAAGCCTTTCGATATTGATAAGCAAGCGATCGAAGAATTTTTGTATCCTGATTCATTTCGCCCTCCTTAGAATAAAAAACACTGTATATATTGTGAGACTTTTTATTGATACCTCTTTCATATTGTGCTAACATATCATCTGAACTCTATTATTGTATATTATAACAGGAAGCGAACATGAATAACAGCAAGAAAAAACCTTTTCTTTTTTTAGCATCCGCGGCTCTAATTGTAGGAATCATTCATATGACTCCTTATATTCTTGCACAACAAATCGTTACCATGTTCAATCTTTCTACCCACAATCTTACTACAGCTTTAGATAATAGAATTCCTTTTGTTCCGCCATTTATCATTGTTTATCTTGGCTGTTTTCTGTTTTGGATTGTCGAATTCTTAAACTCGGCGAAGAATAAGGAAGTATATTCAAAATTCCTGATCGCCTCTCTTTTCGGTGGGGTTGTCTGTTTTATTTGTTTTGTTTTCTTTCCGGTTGAAATGAGTCGCCCAGAAATAATAGGCACCGATGTTTTTTCGTTTTTGATTCGTCTGGCTTACGGTATCGACCGCCCGATTAACCTACTTCCCTCCATGCATTGTTTTGCTTCTTGGTTATGCTTTATTATGACTCGTTCCCAGAAAAGCTCCTCTAAAATGCACATCATTTTCTCGTTTGTTATTTGTGTTTTAATCTGCCTGTCTACTCTTTTTGTAAAACAGCATATTGTTCTCGATGTATTTGCCGGAATTCTGTTGGCCGAAATCTCTTATTTATTTACAAAAATCCGCAATGTTAACGAGCCTGCAAAGAAAATCTACGCTTTTCTCGAGCGTAAGTTTCATTTAGACAACGCTTAGACCCTAGATGATAATCCTTATGTATATTTTCTTCGAACAAGTTCCAGTTATCCGTTTTCAATATTTTCATATAGCAAAGCCGTCTATACAATATTCTGTATAGGCGGCTTTGCAACGAAAGGGAAAGAATACTGTAGTTCTACTAGAAAACCGATTCAACGCCAATCAATGCATTGGCAATAGGAATCAACTGATCCTGGTTTCCAATAAAGAAATAATGGCAGGCTTCAGATATACTTTGGTCACGTCCGCTGTCAACGCCCATTGTGAGTCCGCAGTGTTCATACTCCAAAAATCCCCCGAATTGCTCACTATCTCCCGAATCATTATAAATATAGAGTGAACATCCACGAATCCCCGGCTGTTTCCACCCCTCCATACAATACGGAGTTGATGGGTCATTATAAAAGCTCTTTACAACCATTGCATATCGTTCATCATCTAGTTTGATTACATATGCTGATCTGCCAGTCGTTTTTGACGACTTGAACCCAACCTTGTACTTTCTCTTCCCGCTTCCTTCTAAAGTAGAATAACGATCATATATGCGAAGAATCTTGTCGTCGACCGGCTCATAGTAATTGTCAAACTCAAAGTCTCCGGTATGTGGAACAATGACTTTTCCTCCCGGATTCAGCTGCATAATCAACCATGGTTCCAAATACATCACGTTTTCAGGCGAAAGATCCTTCATGACGATTTCCTGCCGATGGTGTCCGAGATTGACGATAACCTTAGCTTTTTCGCCTAGTGCGTTACAAAGCGCAACCGCAGTACCCCAATCTGGAATATCCGTTTGGTACAGCGCCGGCTCAAAAAACTTATATTCGAGCAGCATGATCATGTCATCATCCATCGCCGCGTAGCCTTCTTTAAGGCACTCTAGCAACCATTCATAGCGTTTGGTAAAGTTTCCCTGACCGGGGTAGTTTGTCCCGTCAGGAAACCAAAGACTCAGATATCGCGCCCCCGTTCCTTTCATGAGCGCGATGCAATCCATAATTTCGCCGACAGCCTTTCGTCGCTCAAGAGCGTTGACGTTCGTCGCCCCACCGTACCTCAAAGATTCTCCATCAAACGAAGCGTGAATTGTTTCGATATGCAATCCGCGTTTCTCAACCTCATCAATGATCTTCGCGGCATCCTTATGATGTCCATGGTTACCCCAGACCAGCGCGGGGGCAATTCCTGTAACTGAATGTACTTTCGCCATACGATCGATGCCTTCCCAGACATCATCCGCAGAATCGTCGGCATGAACCCGACCAAAACGTGTCCCGGCATCGAATGCCATCCATGAAGCAAGGTGGATACACATGTTTTCCAATCTACTTATTATGTCGTTAAGCTGAGTGTCGGTGAGACCAGCCAGATCCTTGAGCCTATTAACAGTGTCTTTATCCATCATGGGTTGCCTCCAATATCACTGATTTTAATGTGTTTGTAGGTGTCTTAGTTTCATCTTATTCGATTTTCGTCCATCTTCTCAATGGATAAAAAAGCTGTTGGGAGAGACAAAAAAGTTCATTCTTCCATTTAGATGGATAATTCCGTCAATTCATTTAGCATTTCATGGACGAATCGGATATGGTAATTTTTTGAAATTGATATATAGTATTTCGAAATATTGATAACATATTTTGTTGAAATTGACAGATTGTGAAATGATGATATACTTATCTTACACATTTCATCGTCGCATACCGCTTTTTATTTTGAGAAGGTGATATTATGCGTAACATGGTAACGGCGGGCAGAACGCCTTCACTTACATTCAATTGCCCCAGCCATTATCACAGCGCCTGGGAGCTCGTATATTATGTATCCGGGGGTGGGATTCTACATCACGGCGAGAACACTACCGTTTTTTCTGCCGGAGATTTTGTGATTATCCCGCCTAATATTCCTCATTATGAAGAAACCGATATCGGTTACGAAACATTAATTGTTTTGTTTACTCAGTCCGACCATTCTACAACTGACGCCGAGTTTTATTTTGACAAACACAATTCGATCGAATCGTTGATTGAAAAACTGCACAATGAGTTCTATACTGAACAACCAAACCGAATTAACATATGCGAGTCTTTTCTGACCCTGATTGAGCAATACATCATTTCGTTCCAATTGGCAAAAGTTGAAAAAAACTACAGTGCCATTGTTTCTTCACTGATCAATATCATGATAGAACGTTTTACGGATTCTGATTTCCAGCTCAGAGATGCAATTTACGAAATCCCCTACTCCGAGGATTATTTTAGAAAGCTATTCAAAAAGGAAACCGGAAAAAGCCCGAACAAATACCTCAACGATCTTCGT
>CAZGYK010000002.1:20685-22399 GCA_964530485.1 uncultured Oscillospiraceae bacterium | reverse complement strand
GAATTGCATACATGGCTGGGTTTAGTGACCCATACTATTTTTCTCGCCAATTCAAGGCAAGCACGGGAATGTATCCGCGTGAACTTCGATCGACAATTCTTCTGGAACAAGAAAACAAGAGGAAAGATGAACCAATCAGTCCTAATTCCAACAGAAACGACATTGATACAGACAATAACAAATACAATCGCGTTACCGTCTGGAGATAACAGAAGACCCGCAGCTTATGCTGCGGGTCTTCTTCAACGATACATTTTAGCCAATCAATTTATCTTATCGGACGATTTTTCAAGTTTTGCATTTTGAATTTCATCTTTATACTGAAAATAGACCGGTATATACTGAAGCGCGGAAATCAATCCAAGTAGTACTGATATAATCAATATTGATAGTGTTAACCACTCCGGCATTCCGGGGAAAAATACAATCAAGAGCATTCCACCATAAAAGAAGAATGTAGAGGCCTTTCCTAGAAACTTGGCCCCCTTAAAATTCATGCCCTGTTTCAGAAGAATTGCGCCCAAGAGCAAGATCACAAAATCTTTGAAAATCATGAAAGCAAAAAAGTACCAATAGTGTTTCAGAGTAATAATCAGAACAACTGAAATCGTGGTCTGCGTAAGCTTATCCGCAATAGGATCAAGGAGCTTTCCAAAATCACTGACCCAGTTGAACTTCCTGGCGAGGAATCCATCAAAAAAGTCAGTTATTGAAGATACAAGTAGAATACAACCAGCCAATGTCGTATTGCCTTCGATCATCTGCCACACAAAAAAAGGTATCAGGATAATTCGAAACGTCGAGAGGATATTTGGTAAATGTTTCATGTTTTCCGCCTGTCTTCTCAAAATAATCAGCAGGATTTATTTCATACCTAGATATCATAACGCATCTTCAAAAAAGCTTCAAGTGCTTCCCTGTTACATTTTTTCAGTTTTTACATATTTGATGAATTTCTGATGTAATACATTCAAAATATGATAAAATGGAATTGTCATTCATATGGAGAAACAATGAAAAAAGAGAAGTTCAATTTTCCGGATTATTTTCGTTTTTTGTTTAAAAGGGCCTCTGAGAGTAATCTCTCGGAGTATTCCGTTAGCGTTTCGTTTTATGTTATGCTTTCCATCTTTCCGATTCTTTTGACCGCCGGAGCAATTCTTCCCTACTTCAACATTAATGTTCTTCGTGTCACAGAATATCTCGATACGTTGATTCCGTCCTCGATTCTTGAAGTTATCGCTCCAACGATCCGTAGCGTACTATCTCGAGCAAATGCTGGCTTGATTACTGTTGGTCTTTTTTTTACAGTTTGGTCCGCCAGCAAATCCATGAAATATATCCAAAAAGGAATCAACCGCGTCTATAACACGGAAAATAGTCGCTTGTATATTACTTCGCGAATTTTTTCAATACTCATTTTTATCGCAACTTTGTTGGTACTAGTCATATCTATTTTAGTGTTTTCATTTGGCGAACCGTTAATCGAAAGCATTTTTAATTGGATTGGCGCCGACATGGATTTCATCCGAGAATTCCGAATCGCGAAGTGGAGCGCCACTTCAATCCTTCTTTTCTTTACGTTCTTCACAATCTACCTGATCGCCCCCAATATTAAGCAGCGGCCTAAGAACGTGTTGCCAGGATCTATTCTTGTCACGCTTTGCATGATAGGGATGGTTCAACTCTACGCGCTCTATCTTGACTATTCATC
>CAZGYK010000002.1:10955-20652 GCA_964530485.1 uncultured Oscillospiraceae bacterium | reverse complement strand
ATTCTCGGAGCATTTTTTCTCTTATTGCTCTGGATACGTGCCCTCGCCTATGTTATTTTGCTCGGCGCGCTCGTCAACGCAACTTTATTAGAATTTAGAATGGGAAAACCAACTGTCCGTACAAGTAAGCTTGATGCGCTGATACGCAAAGCACTCGATTGGGTTTACAATAGGTGGAAAAGGCTCTGGAAAAAAGCCAACAAATAGCCGGGTGAGAGATTTCCCACCCGGCTATACTTTTTACTTATCCGCCACCTAGCAGCCGCATTACCGTCAATTTATCGCCGTCACTTAGGTTGTGTTCCGGATTTGTTGCGAGTCCATTGACTAGGAACTGCGACTCACGAAACTCCTCATGAGTCAATCCAATGTCAAAATCATCGAGATATGCCCTTAGAGCTGTATCAATTGTCGCAGAATCCGGCAACATCAATTCCGTATTCTTCGCCATCGGAATGTCATATCCCATTACTCGCATTTGAACAATCATAAAAACCTACTTATCTTCTGGATAAATATCGGCAATAACGTGATCCATTCCACCGATCATCATCAGGGATTCTTTCATCGGTACCGCATCCATGGTCCAACCGATCGCGTTAAAGAAGTTGTCGGCTAGAAGGTCAATGTCTACATTAACTCCGGCGATCGGTCCTTCAAACGGAGGATCCGACTTTAGGAAGCGCTCGGAGAGCTTATAATCGTCTCTTCTGAAGCCTTCGCGAACGTTGAACGCCTGGCGCATATTGAATATGCGAAGGCCCAACGCAATCCTGTCAGCAAGGGAGTAATCAAAACCAGTGATGGCTTTTACTTGCTCAAAGTTCGTGAGCGGGGTCGGAGAACACATACCCATAAACAGGCAGGCTCCCGAGCAGTTCAGAATTTCAGTTCTAACGACTCCGAGCATATCGTTGTAACCGGTTCCACGGAAATCGTCCGGTTGTCCGGCAACGTGTCTGCTGCTTCCGCCGCCCTTGACGTGACGACCCGGCGTCGGGTCAAAACGATAGGTACGCGCGAGATTAAACGCGAGGCGCGAGTCATGCTGCGGTTCTTCGATACCATTCGCAACGACGAGATACTCATGACCCTTTTTGAAGTGATCAGCGGCTCCGCGTGAACCGAGAGCCAATATCTTTCCGATACCTTCGTTTTTACAGATTTTTTCTGTCATGGCGACAATGGCTTCGCCGTTACCCCAGGTCAGTTCGATTCCATCAAAATCTTCTTTGGTAAACAATCCGTTTTCATAGCATTCCATTGCCCAAGAAACAGTCGCGCCCATCGAAATCGTGTCAAATCCGTATTCATCACAAAGATGGTTACACATTATGACAGACTCAGCGTTTGAGTTCGCCATCTGGGATCCGAAAGCACCCTGTGTTTCATATTCCGGACGAACGGTTTCTCCGATTGGCCAAGGACCATCGTTTACAACATATTCAGCGCCGCATCCGAGAGGACAGTTGACACAATTATACTTCTTGACTTTGTATTTCGCATCCATTCCCTGAGAACTTACGTTATACGCTACTTCTTCAGGATAATCGGTTGCTGCAGTGCCGGCCCAGTTTTTAATTGCAGCGTCATTCGTCAGAACAGAAGCAAGATAGCCGCCGCCGGTACCGAATGTTCCAAACCCAGCTTTTGCGCCGCTGCCGCCGCCGTTCATCCATTCTACGATGGATTTATTGACTTCAAGCAATTTATCCTGGTCATAGACAGGCGTCTTTTGTGTTCCTCTTGCGACCAAAGCCTTCAAGTTCTTGCTGCCCATAACCGCGCCGCTGCCGCCGCGTCCTGCTGCACGGTGGCTGTCGTTCATAACCGCCGCAAACAAGGATCTATTTTCACCCGCCGGCGAGATAAAGGCTGCTTTGATATCTTTTCCGCATTCTTCTTCCAAAACCTTCTCTGTCGCCTGGGAGGTAAGCCCCCAAAGGTGAGAAGCATCGCGGATTTCAACTTTTCCGTCGTCAATGAAGATATAAACTGGCTTTTTCGCAATACCCTTGACAAAAACGGCGTCAAAACCGGCCGCTTTTAGTTTCGGAGCAAAAAAACCACCCGAGTTCGAGTCATTCCATCCACCCGTAACCGGCGACTTACAGACAACCGTATAGCGGCTGCCAAACAATGCGTTTGTTCCATTCATAAAGGCTCCAAGAATATTGAACAATAACATATCCGATCATGCTGTCTTCGCTGAACGGATCACATTTCGCCGGCATTTCATCATACAGAATCTTCGCACCAATACCATATCCACCAACAAAGTTCTTCGCAAGCTCTTCCGTTAGCGGACGCTCTTCAATTTTCCCAGAAGACAGATCCACAAAGAGCATTTTCCCGATGTAACCATACAACATACTTTCACTTCTCCTTTTTTTCTAAATATGTCTACAAGAAAAAGAGTTGGCTGAATCTCTTTGCTTTTCAGCAATGAAAATAATAATTCCGCAGGATAAGCAAACACCAATCCTGCGGACTCCTTTGCAAACATGGCAGGCTGTTTTGTTTCCAAAACAACCCATCGGCTGAGGCAACCTTTCGGTCCTCCGCAGCTCGGAGCTCGCCATTCTTTTGTTAAGTTAATCATACACTATCTATAAAACCTTTGCAATAAAGAAAAGCTTAAATTGCAAACTAAAAATGATAATGTTATAATTTTCAAAACATATATTTGAGGTTTAAAATGTACCAGAAAACATCGGAACGTTATGACCGACAAATTCTGATTTCCGAAATCGGAGAATCGGGACAAAAAAAGCTCCTCGAATCTTCTGTACTCGTTGTCGGAGCCGGAGGGCTCGGCTCCCCTGTTCTTTACTATCTTGCGGCTGCCGGTGTCGGTAAAATCCATATTGTCGATTGCGACGTCGTCTCGGGCAGCAATCTAAACCGGCAAATTCTTTATGGAGAAATTGATCTCGGAAAAAACAAAGCACCAACCGCCGCAGAGGTAATTCGAACCATCAACTCCGAGATACAGGTTTCTTCAGAGAATGTTTATGTTACGGATGAAAACGCAGTTGAAATTACTCGCGGATACGACGCTATTGTCTTATGCTTAGATTCTATTCCTGCAAGAAAAACGGTAAACCGTGCAGCTGTTTCTCTTAGGATTCCCTATGTTGAGGGCGCGGTCTCCGGTTTTCATGGAACTCTTATGACCGTAGTACCTGGAAAAACCGCTTGTTATGAATGCGCCTATCCGTTTGCGAAGCAGCCCAAGCCTCCCATTCCCGTTCTTGGTGCTATGGTCGGTATTGTCGGATCTATGATGGCTCTCGCAACAATACGCCTTCTTTTGCATCTTGAAGACCCCTCAAACGGATCTCTCGTCTTCATTGATGGGAACAGTTATGAAAACAGCATTGAACCTCTTGTTCGAAACCCCGATTGTCCGGTATGTAAAGACAAATGATATAAACGTATGAAAACAGAAAATCTTTTGAGGGTGAATGATGTGGTAGAATCCAGATGTGGCATTTTGTGCAGTGAATGTTCTTATAAAGAAACGATGAATTGCATGGGTTGCGTTCAAATCACAAAGCCTTTTTGGGGAGAATCGTGTCCCATAAAATCTTGTTGTGAAAAAAAGAAGCTGGAACACTGTGGTTCTTGCGAAAGCTTTCCTTGCGCATTGCTGAATCAGTTTGCGTATGACAAAAACGAAGGTGATAACGGAAAGCGAATTGAACAATGCAAGGCATGGCTCTAATTCTGCCGCTCAAAATCCACACGGTACTAAACCGCTAGTAGCCTTGCAAAAAAATTCTTTGAAAAACAACCTTATTGCGCTAATTTAGGCAATGAGGTTGTTTTTGGTTGTTGTATCGTGTAAATTCGTGCTGTAATTTTATACGATTTGTTAAATTATGTACTGGAAATGATCCGAAGGATTCTTCATATCCAAGCAAACACGTCCATCATTTCCTGCGCTTTTTCATCTCTATAAGTTCCTTGTTTTTCTGGATGAGTATCTGAGATTCATCCAAAAGCAATCGCTCCAAAAACTCTTTATGAAGGGAACTTCCTAACTCTTTCTGGGCATGGTCTCCTTCGATATCATATGTTTCGATAAACGCCAACAATCGTCCGGCATCAACTTCCTGTGTCCCGAAAACGTGTTCTTCAAAGTCGACGCCAACTACTCCGGTTTTTGTAATCAAGAAGTTACGTCCATTGACATCGCCGCGAATCTCATTTGGATTCTTGATCTGAACTGCCCTATAGTATGCGTCAAACCACTCGGCTAACCATTCTGCTACTTCGCCGCACTTTTCCTTAGAATCAATCTCTTCAAGAAAATCGGGAATGGTCTTCCCTTCAATATATTCGAGAAGCAATACGTTTTCGTCTCTTTCGATAACCCTGCCTACCGGAACACCCTCTTTATCCAACAAGTCGATAAAATCTTGTTCGAGAATTGCAGCGTTGCTGTTCTCGCATTCCTTATGGACAACCCCGTCTTTCAGGTATACCCTATTTCGTTTTGAAGCAAACTCTATCATAGTTTTATTTCCACATCCGAGCCGTCATGATACCCATCCAGTTCTTTGACAACACCCATGATTGCATTTTTTAGTATCTTCTGGACAAACGGTACCATTAATATTTGTTTTCCATCAACTGTAAGGCGAATTCCCTTGTCAGCGACGCAATCGTCTCTTGATGCGTTCCCGCGAAGGATTTCACGCCCTAACGTCGCGCAGGAATATCCACACGCTGTACAACAGTCTTCATCGAAGCATGGCAGCAAATCGTAAACCTTCTCTTCGACCAGGTCAGTCAGTTTTACAGGGTCTTCAAGCGCGCTGATCGAGGGCATTCCCCGACATTCATTCATTGTTTCAGATAGCCTGCCCGAAAGACAAAACGAGTAATCGCTCCATTTTTCATCAAGTTCTTCTAACGTATGTGCTGTCACGATTGTCGGAACTGGAATATCGTCTACGCCCTCGAGTACAACCCAGTCAAAACCTTCATAAAAGGACAAAATCTTTTCCATCGATAGTTTCTCTTGATACAGAATATCTGTTTCGAAATAACCCCGTGCTGTAACAAGTCCGGCCCCAGCTTCACGATGTCTCCTAGTATTGCTTGTTGGAGACGGATCAATCTGAAACGCCTCAAAATGGATCTCCTTAACCGAACCAACACGATAACCGCGCTGTTTAAGTTCAGCTATTATTTTTTCGACAGTTGTTGTCTTACCACTCCCGGAAATTCCGCAGACACTAAATACCTTCATATTATCCTACCTCTCAACTAAAACCACGAATAGTTCTCTAGAAATATTGCCAAATACATAATTCCAACCAACAAAAGAAACGTATAGAGTAAAAACACATAGTCTCTTTTCTCCATATGAAGGGTAAAAAAGCTGCTACGTTTATCCATTGCCCGAAATCCTCGAAGCTCCATCGCAATCGAAAGTTGGGAAGCACTGTTGATTCCCGAAGCAATCGTCGGCATCAAGAGATAGGTATAGACCTGCATTCTCTTTTGAAATGAAATTGAATCAAAATCAACGCCACGAAGCTGGATCGCCGTCAAGGAATCTTTAAGCGACTGGGAAAATATCGGGATAAACCGAATCCCAATAGAAACCATGTAGGCCAGCTCATACGGAAGTTTCAATTGAATCATCGCCTGAACCATAATACGGTTTGGATATCGCGCAAGCATGCTTCCCCCGATTAACAAGGTTGCCAGACGAAGCAGAACCGCCAACCCAACCGAAACACCACCAGATGTCAGAATCGCGAATGAACCTATTTCGAACCAAACTTCGCCGCGCGGATTGAAGATCCCTTGCAGCAATGCGACAACAATGATAATGTACCAAAGCCGTCTCAACTTGATAAAGAGTTCCCGAAAACCAATCTTCATCAAAATCGCGGTCAAAAAAGATACCGCAAACAAGAAGGATAGGCGCTCCGGATCCCGAAACACAATAGAAAAAGAACTCACTAAAACAACGAAGAAAAAAACGGTTCTTGGATCGAGCATGCTGCGATCTTTATCCAACCAGCACACCCCCGTCCATATGAATCACGCTATCAGATAGTTTTTCAACAAAACTGTCATCGTGACTGATCAGAAGAATTCCAATATTGTCTGCCTTAAGACTCCGAAGCGTGTCTTGAAGTATCTTTCTTCTGCGTTCATCCAAACCGGTCGTAGGCTCGTCAAGCACCAGATATTTCGGTCCGCCAAGAAGCATTGCAGCAATCGCAAGTCTCTGTTTTTCTCCTCGGCTCAAGACATAGGTATTTGCGTTTTCGAGATCCCTCATCTCAAAACGATTCAGCATTTCTAACGCGCGTTCTTCTGCCTCTTGCTGTAAAACGCCGAGTAGTTTCGGAACGAATGTCAGTTCTTCCAGTACTGTCGGCGCGAAGATCTGTTTCGACGGCTCTTGAAACAAGTAGCCAACTTTGCTTCCTATTTTCCCAAGACTCCAATTCAGTATACTTTCTCCATCAAGAAGAATGTCACCACTTACAGGTTTTATAAGACCTGAGACAAGCTTTCCAAAAGTTGTTTTTCCTGTTCCGTTTTTCCCTTGTAACGCTATGCATTCTCCCTGGTTTAGTAGAAAAGCGGGAGCGGAAACCGCAAATGACGTTTTGGGATACGTATATTCAAGATCGTTAACTTGGATTCCAGCAGTCATTCTTCTCCCCTTTCCGATAATGGAGAAATCGTAACCACTCGGTCTTCGACAGAAAGATTCAGTTCATCATGGTCGACCATAACAATGGTCTGTCCCTTTTCTTTTAGCTTACTAAACACAGCTAGCATTTCTTGTCTAGCTTCAAAATCAAGCTGTGAAAGCGATTCGTCAAGCAACAATACCTTTGGTTGCATCGCGATGACCGCCGCCAAAACGACGAGCTGTTTTTGCCCGCCCGAAAGCTGGCTTGGAGAAGTTTTGCGGTACCGTTCAAGTCCGATTAGGGAAAGAACCCGGTCGATTTGTTCCGCCATTTCATCCAGTTCCATACATAAATTTTCCAACCCGAACGCTATCTCGTCCTCAACCGTATCACAAAACAATTGGGTATCTGGGTTCTGAAAGACGACTCCCAAAGTTTTTGCCATCTCTAAGCGGGTGTAGTCAGAGACCGGCTTTCCAAATACGAGAACCTCACCAGAAAGATCAGCTTTAATATTTCCCGGAATGATTCCAGAGATACAGCTTAAAATTGTACTTTTCCCAACCCCGGAATCACCGAAAAGAGCTACCGTTTCGCCTTCGTAAACATCTAAATTGAAGTCGCGAAACAGATAGTTATCCTTCTGGTATGCCAAAGACATACTTTTGATTTCAACCGCTTTCACATTATCTCCAGTCATTTTCTATTGAAACGAAACCTCCATCAAAAAGCTGCACCAACGCTGGCTAAACTGGTCATTGGGAAGGATCATACGATATGGTCCGGATCCCCCATCTTCCTTCTTCCCTAGCGGTTCACCAGCTTCTGCAATAATAATATAGCAGTCACTTGCATTCATTGCATCTTCAATCGGAAGCGCTGAAGCATATCCGTCCGCAGCCGTAAAAGAAACGGATGTGTAGCTCGATATATCAATTGATTTTAGCTGAACCAAATCGGCGAACGGCACACCGGTATAGTTTCTCGTTTCCGGTTCTTTACCACTCTTCTTATAAATCGCTTCGATTTCTACCGGGTTAAGTGACAGGACCTCTTCCATCGTAACAACATACGTTTGATCTCCTGCCTTGATGAGAAATTCCGCGTCGTCCTGATACTTGCGCTTCTCGGCAACTCCGTCGCTGTTGAGTAACGCAAACACAACGACAACGACAACTAGCAAAGCAACGGCGATAATAACAAACAGCGTACTTTTCTTCATCTTCTTCGTTTCGGTTACTCCATCTTTATGATCCTGCATATTGACCTCCATTACAAATGATATAGGGTACAATCATGTCTTCGCGGCATAACGTTCCATGGGATCCGAGTTTTGTCGGTTCTTTCACGTCATGAAGCCCATGATCTGCTGTAATGATTACTTTCCCATCCCACCGTTCCACGAGGTATTTCACATAATCGTCAACCTCACGGATCTTTTTCATGTTTTCATCGGAATATGGGCCAAACGTCGTTGCATCATCATCTATTCCATGAAAATGAACAAATAGTAAATCCGGATTCTCTCCAAGCGCGGATAACGCGTTGCGGTAAACTTCATCGTCCGTTCCGGGATTTCCTCCGATGTCCGGAGACAACACTGGTTCAATCGACGTTCGGATTAAAGAGGCATCCCCTTCGATGTAAGAAGCTTTCTTTCCCATCTCTTTGGCGACAGCAAAGAGGTCTTGCGTACCCGGGTTAATCTCTTTGGTCTTTCGGTCTTGGATACCATGTTCGTTTGGAAGCTTTCCTGTCAACATGGTTGCCAACCCGACCGGAGAAATCGATGGATAGGCTGCCATAACGGCTTGGCTTTCTAAAGAATCAAGAAATGGTTGTACTCCTTTTTCGGTCGCTTTCAGGCCCATATCCCATCCCCAACCGTCGAGCTCGATAATCAAAACCTTGTCACCGCGCTCAAGCATATGCTTTGCATCGCTAAAAGTTTCGGTAATCGCAATACGCGGAGCATCGGAAAGTACTCCGGCTATGTTCTTCATCACAGTTCCGTCCGAAAAAACAAAATCCATTCTGTTGCCAACAATTTCGATGTATCTTTCTAAATCACGGACATATTTCATTTCGCCATCATTGCTAATAACTGCAACGTCTCCAGAAAGACCCCCGGTCATCGCAAAGCGGTAATGGGGCGTAAAAACAGTTACTTCGCGATCGTTGATCGAACTCGTTCCCTCAAATTGATTTGAAAACTGAAGCGGAAAAAGCATTGCCTGTCCCGGAGTAAGTGTTGTTTCATTCTTGAGTTCGGATAGCATGACAGAACCACTGTCTACAACACCTTCTTTTGTAACGACAATGATTTTTTGAAGCATTTTTACCCTTGTTGATATCGGATGAAAGTCTGCAATGATTTCCCAGGAAAACTCATCTGAATACGCAATATGACAGCCTTCGAGGTTTGTTCCATCGATTTTGCTGGCGAGTCCATCACTTCCTACGAGCAAAATATCATACTGCGATGCTCTTGGGTTTGCTTTATCAACCAGTTCTTGAAGTTCTATTGACGGTAACGATGTATCGTCTTTCTCGGTCTTACTCCATGTAAGTTCATCAATTTCGTCGCGGGATATTCGCAAAGGGCTGTCGACGTCCCCTGTCACAAATAGTGCCGGGATAAAACCAGCGATCTTCGGAATATCCGATTCTATATCTTTACCTTTGTCGCACCCGCTAAATAGGAATATCGCTGCCAAAACCAGGCACAGTATTTTCAAAGAAACCGTTTTTTTCATTGATTCACCTAACCAGATTCAGTTTTTTCATCTGTTGTGTAATCTTCCATGCAATCACACCTCCGAGCCCTCCGCTCAGAGCGCCGCAAGCAATACTTAAGACGAGAGGGACAAGAGGAAGTGAAAAGAACGCCAGATTCACGACCATCGTTCCTGTCATATTTGCAGCTATCCCTCCAAGGAAACAACCGACTAACGAAATTTCTTTTCGGCAAAAAAGCAACATAACAAGATCAACCGCGAGACCCGGAAGCGAATAGGAAATCAAGC
>CAZGYK010000002.1:3017-10930 GCA_964530485.1 uncultured Oscillospiraceae bacterium | reverse complement strand
GAAGAAGGTAGGGATTTTCAGGGGAGCAGACGGTGCGTTGTTTGCCACCGAACTCGTCTGCAAACATCAGAACTGGGACCTCTCCACCGGCGACAACCCCGCCAGGAATAAATAAAGGGCCGGTAATCAAACGAATTAGGGGACCTACAATCGATTTAACCGCTAATCCAACCGCAGCCATAATCGCGATTAATATCAAATCGAACAGAGAGAAGTATTGGAAAACTTTCTTCATGGTATTTCTTCCTCATATAGCGAAACCCGCGGCACTGACGCTGCGGGTTTCGTTCCAATTAGTCAGCGACTATTTTAATCAACCGGCTTACCTTTGTATTCTTTTCCAAACCCTCAAAGCGTACCACAGGAAGTCCGTCAACATCGAACGTAACTGTCCCCTTATCAATATCCGCTTTTGCTATTGTAACAGAATAATCGTCGTCCGCAAAGAATGTATAGGCATCGGCTTCTTTTATTCCCGCCAGCTCAAAAAGTGCTGACAACTTTATATCTTTTTAGCCTTCAACCACGGCAGCCATATCCATGCTAACTATTACTGTTTCGCCGATCTGTACCGACAGAAGCTGTTTGACCCGCATTCCTTCCGGAAGATCCGGACCGACAAAAAGCGGTATTTCACGTTCTACTCCGGTATACATGATATATTCTGCTGTGAAATTGTCGTACTTTTCGTTCTTCGAAAGCTTATCTACCGATTTCATTGCCACGAAATCAGTTTTCTCCGGCACATAACGATCCAACATTTTTTGAATCGGAATTGCCTTATTCATTGAGTCGTAATGTTTATAGTCCTCAGAAATATCTTGAAGATTTTCAATCATTGTATCCAAAAGTAATATTGAAGAAATTGTAGCTTTCTCGACAGCGTCAGAGCTTATCAATTCAATTCTTGAAAGAAACTTTGACCAATACATCGCGCGTTCGTCGGGAACAACTGTCCTTGGGTGTTGCGCTTCTCCATTCACTTCATAAGCAATCACGATATCTCTCGTCTGCAATATGCCATCAGGGATTTCGATAGAATATCCGTCTGTCGCAGTCGTTACAACCGCCCCATAATTCTTTTGGGACGCACCATACTTTTCGAGGATCGTTTCAAGCTTTACACCAATCGCATGTGTTTTCTTCTCTTCCCCGCTTGAACTGACAGATATGGCCTCAACTTCATACGGCTCAAAATCATTTTTAAGCTGTTCTCCGGTTATTGTAACATCTCCGTCAGGAAGGCCTGTAATTGTGATCGTAACTGTTTCTACAAGGTCGGATACCGATACATACCCCATCTCCTCCGGGTTCGCGCCCGCTTTCGTAATCGCATCGGCAATAGCGGCAAGAATTGCGCGCGAAGTCAATGTCGCTCCAGACACTACGTCAAGAGCCAGAGATTGAGAATCCACAATCTTAGAGGGATACTCTTCAATCGTCTTCTTCGCGTATTCCTCTGATTCGGATTGTTCAAGAATCTCGACAGATTCGATCTTTCCGTTTTTATCGATCGAAACCGAAACTTTGATGTCTCCGCTATATCCTTTCGCGGAACCTTCATAGGTTCCGGCAATGATCGCCGATTTCGGTCCGCATGAAGCAAACAGCGAAACCAAAAGGAAGATTACCAATAAAGCCGCAACAATTTTCTTCAAGATAAATACTCCCATTCCAATCTATTCATTCGCTTCCCATGAAAACTCATGGGAAGCGAACAACTTACTCGACTAGTTTACAGTAGATTCCGGAACTTCAATTTTTGCTGCATTCTTGATAAACTGATTTCCTGTTCCCTGCGCCGGACACATACGAATTGGGGTTTCACCTTCAATAGGTTTGCCATCAATAGCCCATGCAAGCAATGTGTCGTCAGCGTTAATGAGCTTCTCATCATATTCCGCCGAAAAATCATCAGAAGCGTATACGATAACACTAGTGACATCCTTGGCCCCAACAAAATCCAAAATGGATTTAAGCGTAACACCGGTATACTCATTGGTCTTGCTTTCACCATTTTTGTTTGTGAGCGTCATCTCAACTGTCTTAGCGGCAAGGCCCGCGGCGTCAGCAGAAGTAAACTCTTTAACGCCCTCGACACCTTCAATTGCAATTGACCATTCGCCAATATTGCTTGAAACTTCTGCAGGAGTCTCCGCAGCTGTTTCGGCAGGTGTTTCGGTCTCTTCGCTTGTGGTCTGTGCCGGCAAAGTTTCCGGTGCTGGTGCCGGTTCTTCCTTTTTGCATCCTGCGAGCATCATAATAAATACCAGCAGAACCGCAATGACTAACAATACTTTCTTTTTCATTCTTTTACCTCCAAATAATTTATGTTATCCCGTTGTCGAACGCTTTGCTGTTACATCTGTTTATCAAGATGCATCTTCAAGTTTTCGCAAGTCATTAAAACTTGGTTTGCTATCGTTTCGTTTTGGGTTAACAACAAAAAAAGTTCAACCGCCGTCTAAAGACAAGCATGCTGAACTCCGCCGTTAATAACTTTTTCTCAAACACGGAAAGCATGTCCGTTTCCCGACATACTCATAGGCTTTTTGACCATAAGATAATCTCACAGGTACAAAAGCTCGAAGTTCAACTATTCATTTCACATTTATTTTACACGAGATTCAAAAAAAAAACAAGCCACACACGTAGAATAAATTAGCTTACATGTTATAATCAACGTAATACTGAAAAAACTCTAACTGAGGCAAAACATGAAACATCTTTATATTGAACCAACGTCCCATTGTAATCTCCATTGTGAAATGTGCTCCAGAAACCATTGGAAAAACGAATCCATTGGGCATATGGAACTTTCAACATTTACTGAAACTATCAAAGACCTTCCCGCTACGGTAGAGCGGATTTTTTTTGGCGGGATCGGTGAACCGCTAACGCATCCGCACATCCTTGAAATGATAGAACAGGCAAAATCGACCGGACGTAAGGTCGAGATGATTACAAACGGGATTTTGTTAACTCCCGATATTTCGAAGGCTCTCGTCAAACTCGGTCTAAATACCCTTTGGATTTCTCTTGATACGCTCGAACGCAATCCGTCAAGTTCTATCGGACATACTGGCGATGTAAATGTGGTCCTTTCAAATATGAGGACATATAATGAAGTACGCGGTCAATTCGGCGTAGTACTCGAAGAGTATACCGATGATAGCGTTCCGAAAAGCAAACTTGGGATTGCATTCGTTTTAACAAAAAAGAATTTGAATCAGTTCTATGCCCTTGCAGAAAGATCTCACCAATATGGCATCGATATAATCAAGGCGACCCACCTCATTCCGTATGATGAGGAATCCGAAAAACAGGTCTGCTACAGAAAGATGTTTGACACGGATATTTTTCAAGAACAAACCGAATTAACACCGCATATCGACCTTCCACTTCTGGATCCCAGGGATATTTCTTCGAAAGAGTTTTCGTCCATATTATCAAACCCAAATATAACGCTTTCCATCCTGTCGGAACCCTTGATACGCAAGCGAAAGCATTGCCGCTTTATCCATGAAGATTATGTTTTTGTGCGTTGGGATGGAACCGTCTGTCCCTGTATGGCGTTACTTCACGATAACCAAGTCTACCAGCTAGGCAGAATCCGCAGCATTCGGCATAGCGGTTATGGCAACGTCGCTGAAAACTCTCTCAATGATATTTGGAATTCCGAATCATATAAGGGTTTTCGTGAAAGGGTTGCGACCTTCACCTTTTCGCCCTGCATTACTTGTGGGGCATGTGAACTTTTTTCAAATAACAAAACAGACTGCCTGGGCAATCCATTCCCAACCTGTGGTGGTTGTCTCTGGGCAGAAGGTCTTTTTCAATGTCCATAATTTCTTCGCAGCTATTTGTGGTTTTCTGTGGTATTTCGCTGAAGAATAATTTATCTTGCAAAACCCGATTGAACTTACTATATATTCGTGTATAATGAAATTATCTTGACTATTTAGGAGGATATAACATTGTTACTAAGCGGTAAAGAATCACTGGAACTGATCAAAAAGGCTAAGAAAGAACATTTTGCAATTGGTGCGTTTAACGTGTTTGACTACATGACAGTTGAAGCAACGCTCTGCGCTGCTGAAGAACTCGGCGTTCCTGTTATTATCAGCACATGGGATTACCATGATCCATCTTCTCCCGAAGGATCCCCGATGTCCCAGTTTGCGGCGAAAAACTTCAATGACTTTATCATGTCCCGTTCGGCCGCTTCTTCGATTCCTGTTATTATCCACCTTGACCATACCAACACCTATGAAGGCTGTCTTCGCGGCATTCAGGCCGGAGCTGCTTCCGTCATGCTAGACGCTTCTATGAAGCCGTTTGACGAGAATGTTGCCCTAACGAAAAAGGTCGTTGAAGCCGCGCGCGGCTGTGGTGTTATTGTTGAAGGCGAAATCGGTCATGTAACCGGCCACGCCAACTCGACCGGTGAAGTTTATACTAATGTTGCTGACGCAAAAGCTTTTGTCGAGCAGAGCGGAATCGACATGGTTGCGGTCTCGATCGGAACTGTTCATGGCGTTTATGCTTCCGAACCGGTACTCAATTATGAAAGAATCCGCGAACTCCGCGATGCTTTTGAAGCTCCGCTCGTCATGCATGGCTCTTCCGGTTTAAAACCTGACCAATTTAAGGATGCTATCAAAAACGGAATCTGCAAAATCAACTTTGGTACCTATACGCAACTTGTTGCAGGAGCCGCAACAGTTGAAGCTGCGAAGCAGTACGGCGAAAAAATCCCATACAACAACATCATCAACGCAGGAATGCGCGCCGCCGTTGACTATTTGAAAGAGCATATGACTCTTTTCGGAACACCTAAGGCCTAACAGAACAAGCAATAAAAAGGCGGGCAATATGCCCGCCTTTTTTTATGAGATATCACCATCGACAACAGCATTATTTAATGCGTTTCGAACTGCCTCAATGATTCCAATCGACGATTTTGTCGCTCCGGTTACCGTATCAACATCAAGGGACTGCGCATCGACAACTTCTGACGGAACCTTTTGGAATGCCCTGTCATAATATCTGGAATTCTGCTCGTTATGCGAAAGAATCTGAATGTTCGTTACAAGGTTGTCTTTTACCGTAACCTCAACCGTAAGCCCCGGTCTATACCCTGTTCCAATGCCAGTATAGATTCCATCTTTCAGCGTCGCGCCAAAATAGTTCTCATTTATCTCAGAAATAACATCTTCCGAGACCGTGGTTTCTTCCGGCGTTTCAAGTGGTTCTGTATTTGTCGTTTCTTCCGCCGGTTTTGTTTCGGGGATACTCTCCGAAGCAGAAGGCTCCGACATACTTATCTCCTGATATTCTCCAATTCTCTTGGCTTCAACAAGAATTCTGGGACCGCCGACATCGACGACATGGATTATAGTTAGAATCAAAAAAAGAATTGTCAACACCCTGTGGATTTCGATCCATAGTCCCGGGCGCGAAAAGAGTTTTCTAAAAACATAGTTTAATCCGAGAAGGATGGAAACCAGAAACAATGCTGTTCCCCAGTTTAGCGAGAGAATCGCTTCTCCCGAAACAAGTCCATGAACAAAACCTAAAACTATCAAGACAACGCCGAGCCAAATATGCCAAGAACGCATGTTTCGATTTGCCTTTTGATAAGTCTTTCTATTTTTCGAATTGCTGGAGGCCAGTTTTCGAAGAATATATTTATAGGATAAAAACACTCCGATAGCTACTCCTACCCAAGCAAACAAGTATATTAGCAACCATTCCTGGAACAACATATAATTATAACTCTCCTGATTATCCCTAGATTTTCCACCTTACTAGTTATACCATACGTTTGAAAACCTTTCAAACATAGGGTAGAAAAAGAATTCATACTTTCTTCACGATATTTCAGTTATTATTTCAATCATCGTGTCGATATATTTTTGTAAACTATATCTTATTCTTAAACTAATATGAGGTCATCATGAAGCAGCAATCACTTCGTTCAAAATTTGTACGTTCAATCAGCATGATCACATTGCTGATCCTAATCCTTACTTCTGCCGCAACCCTAGCTCTTTCCATTAACCTGTTCTGGAATTCTACCGAGGATTTTCTGGAACAATCTTCCCTACTTGGGCAGTCAATCGTCAGCGGCTGGTTTAAGGAAAAGGAGCTTCTCCTAGAAACCGTCTCTGATGACATGCGCTTGTTTACTATCGACGAAAAAAATGAGATTGAAGACTATTTTAGCCTATACGCGAACAAGTATGACTTCCTCGTAGACATGTATATCGGAACACCTGATAACAGGATGTATTCCGGAACATATTGGGTACCCGACGAAGGGTATGACGTCCGGACAAGAGATTGGTATATTGAGGCCCGCAGCAATCCGGGTGTTATCTACTATTCCGAACCCTACATTGACGCAATGAGCCAACAGATGGTAATCACAATCAGTACTACAACTGCCGGAAAAAACGGCCAGGATTTTGGAGTTATCGGTATGGATCTCATATTGGATAACCTTGTTGCATTTATTAACGACCAGAAAATCGAGACTTCAGGACGCGCTTTTCTTTTGGACAGCAACAACAATTTTATCGCTCATCAAAATTCCGCGTTCCTTCCTTATGTCGAAAACGATATTGAACACTACACAAATTTTAGTGATACCAATATTTCGGTTAAGAAATGGAACAGCCGCAACGGTGTTGAACTTGGCAAAGGTTCCGACCACAACGATAACAACAGCTACATTACGCTTACCACGATCCCTGAAAACGGTTGGTCCTACGGTTTTTCTGTTCCAACATCTGACTTCAACTCCGTATTCTATCTCCTTATACTTCAATGGGTTATAATTTCTTTCGCGATGGTCGGGCTCTCCATTCTCTTCTCAAACTATATGACAAAACGCTTGCTTGTTCCGATCAACAGTATTATTGGTGCTGCCGGCAGTCTCGCAAAGGGTAATGTCAATGTCGACCTTGAGGTCAATACGAACGATGAATTCGGAAAACTGTCTGAAGAGTTCAAAACCATGTTGTCAAGTACTGCCGAACAGATTGACGCGATGGAACGTATTTCATCAGGAGATCTTACGGTATCCGTCACCCCGAAGTCGTCCGAAGATATCCTTTCGATAAAGATCAACGAGGTTGTCGGAAAACTCCGTGATCTGATTACAGGTATTCAGACTACGGCGAAACAGGTTGCAAACGGTTCCGATCAAATCGCTTCCGGCTCCCAGTCTCTTGCGCAAGGCGCTACCGAACAGTCAGCTTCTGTCGCCGAACTTTCCTCATCGCTGGACTCGATTGCAAAAATATCAACAGAGAACGCTGAAGGTGCTGTTGTAGCCAACGCAGCAGTAATTGAAATCCGCGAAAGTGCCAACCAAGGCACGAAGGCCATGGACGCAATGATGGCTGCTGTAGAAGCGATCAACGAATCTGCCGAGAATATCTCGAAGATCATCAAAACAATTGATGAGATTGCATTCCAGACAAATATTCTAGCGCTTAACGCTGCAGTTGAAGCCGCAAGAGCCGGACAACACGGAACTGGTTTCTCTGTTGTCGCCGGAGAAGTAAGGTCATTGGCGGCGCGTAGCGCAGAAGCCGCCAGTGAGACATCCACCTTAATTAGCGATTCGATAGAGAGAGCTTCTAACGGATTAGAAATCGCTCGTAAGACACAGAAGATGCTTCAACAAATCGAAGAAGGCATTGTGAACTCATCAACACTGATCGACGACATTACCAAACGGTCTCAAAAACAAGTTGAGGATATCAACACCGTGAATTTCGGTATCGACCAGGTTGTTCAGGTTGTTACCCAAAACAGTGCTGCCGCTGAGCAGAGCGCAGCCGCAAGCGAAGAAATGAACTCGCAAGCGACAGGCTATTAACTTCAAAGCTTTTTGAAAGTAA
>CAZGYK010000002.1:0-3007 GCA_964530485.1 uncultured Oscillospiraceae bacterium | reverse complement strand
TACCATAGCTATATTATACGCTATTATCGATTAAAAATAAACACTATAATAAAACGACCGCTTTCGCGGTCGTTTTATATTTGTCCCAACTAGGAGTTCTTCATGATAACGCTTTCCATAATATCAGAAACATGTTCGCAGGCGTCGCAGCACTCTTCGAGTTTATCAAAAGTCTCATTCCAGGCAACAACCTCAATTGGATCTGTCGGATTTTTAAACAGGTTTCTCATTGCATCAATGTAGATCGCGTCTCCCTCTTCTTCCATGGTGTTGACATCGATAATCGCTTTATGTAAAATATCGCCCTTCTGGAAATTCCCAAACTCCTTTGCGGCTGTAACCAGAGCAACACAACTGCGATAGATAACATCGGCAAAAAGCAAAGCGTCCGGAAGAATTTGTTTGATATTATACATATCGATTCGAATCAACACATCATCAATCAGGTCAATAACTTCGTCGAATTCATTGAATATTTGAACAATGTCTTCGCGTTCGATAGGCGTAACAAATTCTTTTGAAAGCTTTCTCATTGCCTCATGTTTCACGCTGTCTGCTCGGTTTTCAATATCGTGCATATGTACAAGTTTAACGTGGAGCGTATCGCGCTCAAAATTCTTCAATACTGTTCCAAGATATTCAGCAGCCTCACATGCGAGCTCTGCTTGGTTTACAAAAACCTGAAAATATTCGCTTCTTTTCTTTGCCATTTTCTATACCCTTTCTTAAAATATCCAAGTAAATAGTTTTGCTATTATAAATCCGATCAATCCACACCCGGGGAAGGTTAAAATCCAGGTAAGAACCATTTCCTTGACCACACCCCAGTTTACGCTTTTAATCCGACGTGAGGCTGCAACACCCATGATCGCAGTCGTTTTTGTGTGCGTCGTGGACACAGGGATTCCAAACAATGACGAGAGCAAAAGGCAACCTGCACCGGCAAGATCCGCGGCGAAACCTTGGTACTTTTCTAACTTAACCATATCCATTCCGACCGCTTTAATGATCCGGTATCCGCCTATCGATGTTCCGAGTCCCATTACAACCGAGCACAGCAATATCAACCACATCGGAATATCGAATGACGCTGTCCCTGTTTTGCCTTGCGATAGTGCGATTCCCAAAAGGAACACGCTCATAAACTTCTGCCCGTCCTGGGCGCCATGCATAAAGGCCATGGCGGCAGCACCGCCAACCTGAGACTTTTGGAAAATGCCGGTTGTCTTGCTTCTTGATACTTTTCGAAATAAGGCCTCAATAGCGCGAACAGTCAGCCAACCCATTCCAAATCCTAAAAATGTTGAGAGCACGAGTCCATAAAGAACTTTTGCCCACTCTGCCCCATTAATTCCCGAAAGGCCTCCATGCATCGCAATCGCTGCCCCCGAGAGTCCGGCAATAAGCGCATGGCTTTCGCTGGTTGGAATGCCAAATACCCATGCAGCAACAGCCCATATTACAATCGCAACCATTGCCGCCGATAAGCCTATCAGCGCCTCTCGAGAATTGTCTCCAAAATCAACCATCTTATATACAGTCTCAGCGACAGTTTTATTGACCATCGTCATGACGAGTATCCCAAGAAAGTTGAATATAGCTGCCATAATTACTGCGGCTCTCGGAGAGATTGACCGAGTCGATACAGCCGTCGCGATCGCGTTCGGCGCATCAGTCCATCCGTTGACTAAGATAACGGCCATCGTCAATAAAACCGTAATCAGCAACGCAGGATTCTCAATGATCTGTGTAATAAACTCAGCAAAACTCAAATGTGATTTCCTCCATATTTTTATCATCTAAATTATAACCAAAACGAGCTCTGTACGCAATTGCCTAAATGCAATACCAAGAACACATTGAATGAAGAAGCTGCCACAAATGTGGCAGCTTCTCTATTCCTGCTTTAAAAGATCGAAAACGAGAGGAACAATGTAGACATCAGCGATGCAACAAGCGAAACAACAGTAATTTGTGTGTTGATTGACGGACCCGCGGTATCCTTAAACGGGTCTCCTACCGTATCTCCGACAACGGCTGCCTTATGTGCATCTGATCCTTTTCCGCCTTCGTGCCCGGATTCTACATACTTTTTCGCATTGTCCCAGGTTCCACCCGCGTTGGACATAAAGAGTGCCAACAATAAACCGCTTACAATGTTTCCGGCGAGGAAACCGCCGATAGCCTCAACACCTCCGACAAAACCAACAACAACGGTTGCAATAATTGCAAACAAACCAGCTGGGATTAATTCGCGAATCGCTCCATCGGTAGCAATATCAATACATTTGTTGTACTCAGGTTGAGCCTTTCCTTCTTTCAGGCCAACAATTTCCTTGAACTGTCTATGAATTTCCGCAACCATGCGTTGCGCGTTTCTGTCAACACCCATCATGAGCATGGCAGAGAAAACTGCTGGAATCGCAGCTCCTACAAGCATTCCAAAGAACACGAGCGGATTCATGATGTCAAATCCGGTAAGTTGAGCCAAGCCTCTTTCGGCAGCAGCAACATTGACTTCGCTGATAAACGCGCCCAACAAAGCAATAACGGTTAGTCCCGCAGCGGCAACAGCAAATCCCTTTGTTACGGCCTTAACCGTATTTCCTGCCGAGTCGAGTTCGTCTGTGATTTCGAGAACGTCCTCACCGAGATCTCCCATTTCGGCCAGTCCCCTAGCGTTATCTACGATCGGGCCGTAAGCGTCGTTTGAAACAATCATTCCTACGATCGAAAGCATACCTACAGCAGCCATCGATATTCCAAAGAGAGCAAACTCTAAAGAATGCTCCGGGTTAATCGGTTCGCAAAGCTTATAGGCAACAAGAGCTGAAACTCCGATCCCGATCATTGCCGGAAGGACGCTTAGGAATCCATATGAAATACCGGAAAGTATCGTAAATGCAGGTCCTGATTTAGATGCTTTCGCAACGTGATGGACCGGTTTTTTTGAATCATCTGTGAAGTAGTCTGTCGTAATTCCAATAATGACACCGACCAGCAGTCC
>CAZGYK010000001.1:35923-40503 GCA_964530485.1 uncultured Oscillospiraceae bacterium | reverse complement strand
TGCTCCCCGACATGGACGGCATTGAGGTTTGCCGCAAAATCCGCGCGTTCTCCAACTGCTCCGTGCTGTTCCTTTCCTCCAAGGGGGACGATGTGGATAAGATCCTGGGACTTGCCTCCGGGGGAGACGATTACATCGTAAAACCGTTTGACCCGAACGAACTTGTTGCGAGGGTTCGGTCTCATCTTTCCCGATATGACCGACTTACCAGTAAACACAGCGATGAGAGCGGAAACGAATTCAAGGAAGAGTGGCTGGACTTTGGTCGGTTAAAGATCGGGACAAACAGCTACAAAGTTCTAATTAACGATGAAGAGGTTCGGCTGACCAATAAAGAGTTTGAGCTGCTTCGATTTCTTGCGACCAACCCGAACATTGTTTTTTCGAAGGAGACATTGTTTGATCGAATCTGGGGAATGGAATCCGTCGGGGATACCGCGACAGTAACGGTACACATCAATCATATTCGCGATAAGATTGAGAGAGACCCGGCCAAACCGAAGTATATCGTTACGGTTTGGGGCGCGGGATACCGGTTTAACTTTTAAGGTTGCATCTATGAGTTTTTAAGCCCGTTTCTTCTGAAACGGGCTTTCCTTAAGCCGAATGCGATTGGCGCGGGCCTTCGAGAACGAGAAGATAGCGAGGCGGTATTTTTGACGGCCAAAAGCAAAAGGGCAAGGCGTTCACAGGTAGAGAAATCCTAGGGATTTGGCCGTTAGGATAGGGAAAAGAACTTTGGAACAAGATGAAGACCTTAGTTGTTCACGGAAAATGGATAGACTTACCGCGACGGTTCGGATATAATGATTTGGAAGAAAAAAGAAGGAACGGCATCTATGAATAAACCAAAGAATAAAGGAATGTTGATCAGCAGCCTTTTTATGATAGCGCTGATTGTCGTCACTTTTTCGATTGTTTTTAAGGATAATTCTCTGGCAGAAACGTTTGCTCTTGTTAAAGAAGTGAATCCGCTGTTTTTGATCGGCGCATTTTTGATGCTTTCGGGTTATGTTATTTTTCAAGCGCTGGCGTTTCAGATTCCGATGAACCGGCTCGGAACGAAAATCAAGTTTTTCGATCATGTTTGTTTTGCGTTTGTTGGGTTTTATTTTAGCGGAATTACCCCGTCCTCGACAGGCGGGCAGCCGATGCAACTCTATTACATGAAACGCAACGGAGTTTCGACGGCGGACGCAACATTGACGCTTTTGATTTCGAACACTGCCTATCAGATGGTTTTGATGCTTTATGGCATTATCATGCTTGTTCTTCGCTGGTCGTTTGTTTCTGAGGCGGTTCTCGGAATGAAGGCCCTCATTATGTACGGCTATACGCTTGCGAGTCTTTTATTGATCGGTCTTTTCTTTGTTATGTATTCCAAGAAATTTGCAACTCGCGCTGTTCGCTTTTTTATCAATCTCTTTTCAAAAATACGGTTGATCAAAAATAAGGAAAAGGCGCTGGCATCTGCTGAGGAGCAGGTTTCCGATTATACCAGCGGCGCGGAAGTGATCCGGAAAGACCCGGCGCTCTTTTACAAGGTGTTTGGTGTCAGCATTCTTCAGATGACCTGTTATTTTCTAATTCCGTTTTTTATTTATAAGGCGTTTGGCCTTGCCGGGGCGAATGTGCTCGATTTGCTCGCGATTCAGGCGATTCTGTTTATGGCGGTAGCATTTTTGCCGCTTCCGGGAGCGGTAGGCGCGACAGAGCAGGCGTTTGTTCTTCTCTTTTCGGCATTTTTTGGCGAGGCACTCGTTGTGCCGGGGATGTTGTTGTCGCGCGGAATCTCGTTTTATTTCCTGATGCTCCTTAGCGGAGGCGTCGTGCTTTACATGCAGCTGAGAAAACCGAAAGAGCTGATCGTACATGAACTGCCGCAGATTGAAACGAAAAAGGTATCGGCAGGCAGCGACGGCAGGTAAACGGGACATCAGATCATGCATTGACACAGAACGTTGGCGTTTAAGAGAACGCAAAGATAAAAGGACCCTTTTGCCGAAGGCAAAGGGTCCTTTTCGATTCACGTTTTACCGCAAAATACCGAGCGGCAGGGGAAGATTATTTCGCGTCTCCGGCAACCTGTTTCAGGATGTAGAGGGACAGGTTTGTCGGATCGATCGATTCCAGTTCTCTTGCGGCCGACAGGAACTTTTCATATTGCCCGAGCCCGAAATAGCCAAAGGCCTCAAGAATCAACCCGTTGATTGTATTCTTTTTGGCGATATCGTTTTCGAACGGCTGCGGCGCAGGGTTCCCGCCTCCGAAATAGGGGTAGTCGTCCTTGTTTTGGATTTCAGTTTCCCCATCCTTGATCATCTGCCAAAGGACTTTCTGGGCTTCATTGCCTTTTCCGATTTTCATCAGCGCAAAAGCGCGCCAGACCGAGAGCTCGGAGATATAGCCTTTATCGATAGCGGCGGAGTAATAGGCGGAAGTTGCTTTTGCGAAATCCCCTTCGCTTTCATAGGCGACGCCCAAATGGAAAAAGACATGGGATTCTTCGTTGAGAGGATTGCGCGCTTCTCCGTAGTTTTTCGGAATGATCAAAGCATTTTCGTAGTGGCCGATCGCTTCAGCAGTTTTTCCCGCCTGAAAGAGTTTGTTTCCTTCGAGGATATGAAGCCAGGAATGGAGCCTTGGTAGTTTTCCTTCTCCGCCTTCGTAAATATGAAAACGGCGGTCTTTCGCAAGAGCGAGCGCTTCGAGATAATTGCCCTGCATTCCAACAAGCGTCATGCGCTCGATAAAGCTGTCGTCCCGTTCGTTGGCGATTTCGGCGTATTTGTCATAGAGCGCTAGCCTATGTTCGATCGAATCGCCGACATTCTTGAGGAGCTGCTGGTATTCATAGAATAGACGCGGATCGGAATCGAGCGCCAGCGCCTTTTCCATATGCATTCCCGCATCAAAGAAGCTTTTCTTTTTGTCGAAGTAAGCAATCGCGAGGTTGCGCCAGGTATGGGAAAAGGTTTCGTCGCAAAGCTTGCTATGTTCAAAGCAGAGGATCGCGTCATCATAGCGCTGTTTATCATAGAAGAGGCAGCCGAGATAATAGGGGGCCATCCCGCCGTTTGGGAGCTGGCGGATCGCATCTTTCAAAACCGCGATGTCCTCGAGACGCGAGGGGAAACAGTAGGTTGAATCTGCGGCGTCGGCTTTCAGATAGAATTCAACCGCCTTTTCGGAATCCCCCATAGATTCATAACAGAAGCCGAGATAGTAAAGGGTCATTGGGCTTTCAGCGGTAAAGGTAAGCGCCTCGATCGCGTCATCAAAGAACCCGGCATTCATATAGCCGATAGCAAGATCGATACAGTAATCAGGCTTATCGTTGATTGCGGCTGCGAGCGCAACGGCGGCGTCTTTATCGCCGGAGTCGAGGAGGTAAAGTTCCATTCTTGAAGCAAAATCGAGAAGATCTTCTTTGGAAAGAAGCTTCGCGATCTTCTTTGCCTCGGTTTTGTTCCCGGTATGTCTTAAGATTGCCGATTTCAGGATTTTCGCCCGATTGTTTTTGGCATTGGTCTCGAGAGACAAGTCAAGCTCCATCAAGGCGCGGTCGTAATTTCCGCGAAGAGCATCGATTTCGGCGAGGATCTGGTATCCGGCCGAGCGGTAGGCATACTGCCAGACGCTCTTGTAAATACTGTCGTACGCTTCGTCATTTTTACAAAGCATCCGAAGCGCGATCCCCCGCTGGTAAAATACTTCGACATCGTAGGGGGTTTCGTTCCGGATACAGAGCCGCTCGATTGCGCGGTCGAAAAAGACAACCGCTTCGCGGAACATGCCGCGGGACAACATGATTTTTCCCATCTCGGTATTGCAGCGAATATCGCCGGGGTCACGGCGAAGACCTTCGAGGAAATAATGTTCCGGAACAAAGGTGTGATGGCGGTACTGAACCAGATGGAGGCCATTGATATACAATTCTTCGACGGTTTCTATCTCTTCCGGCTTTTTCGCGGCGCGGCGGGGTAGCGGCGCTTTTTTGTTGCCGCGCTCGAAGGCATAGAAATCGACAAGCGTTTTACCGTTTTTGTCTTTGACTATGGCGAAAAGACTCTCTTTATCGTAGCCGTCCTTGATGTCGATCAGATCTGTATAGGCGCTGTCCGGCGTCAGGGTTGCTTTTTTTGAATAAAGGGTTCCGCTCTTTGACGAGACTTCAATCAGGCAGTTTTCAAAGGTTCCGGTTGCGTTTAGACCGAGGAACAGTTTATTGTCCTGTTCTTCAAGATTGATTGCGGCATCGATCGTCGCGTTTTTGACTAGGCCGATTCCGGCGATCGGGTACCAGAACTGTTCGAACTCCTTCGTTTCGTAGGGCTGAATCCAGGAGAAGTCCGGCTGGTTGTCGGTATAGGCACCGGTCATAATTTCAATATAAGGCCCGTTTTCATCCGTCAGGCTCATACACCACATATCGGCGTGTTCGCTATTGCCCCACGTAAACAGTTTCTTCGCCGGGGCGACATTGTGGTCGGATATCGAGACGATACCGAGTTCCTTCGCCTCATCATAGCCGGAGATAAAGTCATGTTTGCTCTGCCCCATCGGAACCATAAAGGACG
>CAZGYK010000001.1:27243-35907 GCA_964530485.1 uncultured Oscillospiraceae bacterium | reverse complement strand
AGGTCTGTCGCCTCGCCGAAATCGAAAGCCCGGGCAGTTTCGTAAACACCCGATGCGATCGGCCAGCTCATGACCGCGCGGCGGTCGTGGTCGAGAACATACTCGACATCAGGCGGGAAAACGATCCGGTAACTTTCGGTAGCGGGGGCGGCGAGATTTGCCCACCACATGAACGGCTGGGGAAAGGGGGTTCCGTTATAGATCCGCGCTTTGACGCGGACATAGCTTCGGCCAGGCTCAACGGTAATACCGGCCATGCCTTTTGTTTTATACATCGGTTCGGTTTCCCCGGTCCAGATAGTTTTACTTCCGTCGGGGTTTTCTTCGATTGCCGCTTCGACCGGCATAAACGTCGTAGGACGATGGTGCTGCGGCCAGTTAAACTCGACACCGCCGGAAATCCACGGACCGGCAATCCCGATTCCCGCAGGTTTGATGACGGCGTTGTGATACATAAAATCATAGTCGTGTTTTTTGTCGAGCGCGCGTTTAATTTTCCCGCCGATTTCGGGAAGCACCTCGACATAAATATATTCATTTTCAAGAACGCCGACCTGCCACGGATGGTCGATTTTTTCATCCGAAAGGCTGTCGCCGACCGGAACAGGGTAGATGCGCCCGGAGGCTCCTTGGTATTGTCTCTTCTCATAGAAAATCGGGAGTTTCATCGGTTCTTTCGGAAGATAGGTGGGAATGTTTTTGGTTTCGATGACGGCTTTGACGCCGGGATCTTTCGCGTTACTCATCCTCATACCTCATTTCATAGCTTCATAGGCGGTTCTTTTTTACAGGCAAAGTCCATACAGTACGTAGAGACGGAATTTACACGGAACGCTCCGTCATTCGGCATTTTCCCCGGGAAAATGGCCGCTCTGCTTACAGTATAATTGTATTATCTAAACTGATGCTTTACAATAGAAAGAAGTGACAGACTTCCTGGTTGTTGTTTGGTATGGCTGCCGAAAAATATTAACGATTTAACGTGCTAATACGATACTTGACTAGCTGGATGAAGTGTGTTATGATAGGTTTTGGCAGAAATTGCCTGACTCTTTAGATTCGAGGTAGGACTATGGATTTTTCGTTACCTTCCCTTCAGCGAAATGAACTTGTTGCGTTACAGCTTCGCGCCATTTTTGAAAAGTCGGGGTACCGCCTGTTTCGGATGGGCAGCTTTGAGGAATACGATCTTTATATGCAGAACAAGCCGTTTCTTTCGGGCGACGACATCATTACCTTTACCGGAGCGGACGGGCGCTTGATGGCGCTTAAGCCGGACGTGACGCTGTCAATTGTCAAGAATACCCGAAAGGATGAAGTCCGAAGAGTTTACTATAATGAGAGCGTTTTTCGAAGAAGTCGCGAAACCGGAGAATACCGCGAAATCAGCCAGATGGGGCTGGAGTTTATCGGCGGGGAGATGAGAAAGAGCGAGGCGGAAGTAGTTACGCTTGCCGCGAAGAGTCTTTCGATTGCCGGAGACAGCGCGATTGACCTTTCACACATGGGATTTATCGAGGCGATGATGGCTTCGTTTACCGACGAAAAGGCGCATGCGGACGCATTGATTGCGCTTCGGGATAAGAGCCCGCACATGATGCGGGCGGCGGCAAAAGAGGGAAAGCTGGCGGATGAGGACGCCGACCGGCTTGCGCTTCTTGCGGAGCTTTCGGGTCCGTTTGAGACCGCTTTTTTGAGGGCGAAAGAACTTGCCGCCGGGATTGCCGGTACGGAAGAGCCGCTTTATGAACTTGCATTGTTATGGGAGGCGGTTCAGGAGAGCGGGCTTCAATCGATGTTCCGTTTGGATTTTTCGATTCTCAATGACGTCGATTATTACAACGGGTTAATTTTTCAGGGATTTGTCTGCGGGGTTGCGCACCCGGTTCTCGCCGGGGGAAGATACGATAACCTGATGGCCCGGTTTGAGAAAGAACAGGGCGCGGTCGGATTCGCGCTCTACCTCAACGAACTGGAGCGGCAGGATGGCGAGGAGCCGGATGCAAGTAAGACCGACAAGGACTGGCTACGGGTCGCTCTTCCGAAAGGGCGGATGGGGGACAAGGTCTATCAGCTGTTTCAAAAGGCGGGGCTTTCCTGTGAGGGGATTCTTGAGGAGAGCCGGAAGCTTGTTTTTGAGGATACGGATAACCGCGTCAGCTACTATCTCGTAAAACCGAGCGACGTTGACAGCTACGTCGAACACGGCGCCGCCGACATCGGCGTTGTCGGAAAAGACGTTCTCTTAGAGAGCAGCGCGGACGTTCTGGAGCTGCTTGATATGAAGATGGGCGCCTGCCGGCTCGCTGTTGCAGGAAAGCCGGACTTTTCGGAAGATCCTGCGATTCCGCTTCGCGTAGCGACAAAATATCCGGCGATAGCAAGGCGTTACTATGCGGAAAAGAGCCGGTCGGTCGAGGTGATCCAGCTTCATGGTTCGATTGAACTCGCGCCGCTGACCGGACTTTCGGATGTGATCGTAGACATTGTCGAGAGCGGAAGCACCCTTCGGGAAAACGATCTTGCGGTTTTGGCCGAGATCGCTCCCTCTTCCGCAAGACTTGTTGCAAACCGCGCGTCCTGGCGCTTTAAGGAACCCAAAATACGCGCGCTGCTTCGAAAACTGGAGGAAATCCTATGATTGATATCATTGATGGCGAGTCGACGCCAATCGCGGAGATCGTCGGAAGAAAAGAGGACGAACAACCGGATGTATCATTGGTTGTCGGAAGCATTCTATCCGACATCAAATCCCGCGGGGACGTGGCGTTACGGGAATATACCGAACGGTTTGACCGGGCAAAGATTTCCGATTTTCTTGTCAGTAAAAGTGAAATTGAGACGGCGAGAAATGCGGTTGGCTGCGAGTTTATTGAAATTTTAGAAGCAGCGGCGGCAAATATCCGCGCGTTTCATGAAAAGCAAAAGCGAGAGGGTTTTTCCTTTGACGGCGGAGAAGGGGTTTTGCTTGGGCAGAGAATTCTTCCGCTCTCCCGCGTCGGGGTCTATGTTCCCGGCGGGACGGCACCTTATCCTAGTACAGTTTTGATGGATGTAATTCCGGCAAAGATTGCCGGGGTAGATGAGATTATTATGGTCACGCCTCCACAGCCGGACGGCAGCGTCAACTCCGGGATTCTTGCGGCGGCCTCGGTTGCGGGAGCAGACCGGATTTATAAGGTTGGCGGCGCTCAGGCGATCGCGGCGCTCGCGTACGGAATAGAAAGCATTCCAAAGGTCGATAAAATTGTCGGTCCTGGAAACATCTATGTTGCGACGGCGAAGAAACTTGTTTACGGCGTTGTTGATATTGATATGATCGCGGGGCCGAGCGATATCTTGATTATTGCGGACAGGACGGCGAATCCTGTTTTTCTTGCCGCCGATATGCTTGGGCAATCGGAGCATGACGAAAAAGCTGCGGCCGTTCTTGTTGCGACCGATAGAGCTGTTGCCGAAGGGGTCCAGCGGGAATTGGAACGACAGCTTGAACCGCTTTCAAGAAAAAGTATCGCGAGGGCATCTCTTGAACAGAACGGAAGGA
This sequence comes from uncultured Oscillospiraceae bacterium, assembly GCA_964530485.1. GTDB lineage: Bacteria > Bacillota > Clostridia > Oscillospirales > Ruminococcaceae > WRIP01. Next base: position 32,363 of record CAZGYK010000001.1, on the reverse strand, counting down.
TTATCCTTGCGTCCGATCTTTCAAAGGCGGCCGAAATTGCAAACGCCTTAGCACCGGAGCATCTTGAACTCTGTGTCGACGACCCGTTCCAGCTGTTAAAAAGTATCCGGAACGCCGGAAGTGTTTTCCTCGGGCATTATACCCCGGAAGCGCTCGGAGATTATTTTGCCGGACCGAACCATACGCTTCCGACGATGGGAACCGCGCGGTTCTACTCCCCGCTTTCGGTAGATGATTTTATCAAAAAGAGCAGTTTTCTCAGCTATTCGAAAGAGGCGATGCAAAAGGTTGGCGGAATGGTCGAGACTTTTGCGAAAAAAGAAGGATTGACCGCGCACGCGAACAGTATTACGGTCAGAATGGGGGAGAACTGAGATGTCCCGTTTTTTAGCGAAAAAATTTGAGGGATTAAAGCCCTATACGCCCGGGGAACAACCCCAGAATCAAAAACTGATCAAACTGAATACCAACGAGAGCCCGTTCCCGCCGTCTCCAAAAGCAGTTGAGGCGGCAATAACGGAAGCGAAAAAGCTGAACCTTTATTCCGACCCCGCTTGCCGGGTATTTCTTTCGGCACTTTCTGAACACTTCGGAGTCGGGACAGAACAGGTATTCGCCTCCAACGGGAGCGACGAAGTATTGGCCTTTCTCTTTCAGGCGCTTTCGGAAAACGGGGCAGCGTTCGCCGACCAGACCTACGGGTTTTATCCGGTTTATTGTAATTTATATGGCGTTATACCAAAGATCATTCCGCTGAAGGATGATTTTTCGATCGATCCGAAGGATTATTACGGATTAAAGGAAACTATATTTATAGCCAATCCGAATGCGCCGACCGGTCTTGCACTTTCGCTTTCGGAGATCCGGGGGATTCTTGATCATAATCTCAATACCCTCGTCGTCATCGACGAAGCGTATGTCGATTTTGGCGCCGAGAGCGCCGTTCCGCTCCTTAAGGAGTACGATAACCTTTTGATCGTAGGAACCTTTTCTAAATCCCGTTCGATGGCGGGCGCCCGGCTCGGATATGCCGTAGGGAGCGAAGAGCTGATTGCGGATCTCAACCGGATCAAGTTCAGTTTTAACCCCTATAATGTCAACCGCATGACGTTGGCCGCAGCCGCAGCAGCCATTCGGGATCGGGCATATTTTGAAGCGGCAAGGGACGAGATCATCAAAACCCGCACAGATACTATTGACGCGCTTCGCAAGAGGGGATATCTTTGTACCGACAGCAAAGCGAATTTTATCTTTGTCCGGAATCCGGATATGCCCGGAAAAGAGATCTATCAAAAACTTCGCGAGCGGGATATTCTTGTAAGATGGTTCGACATTGAGCGGATCCGGGATTGGCTTCGGATAACGGTTGGGACGAGAGAAGAGATGGATGCTCTTTTAGCGGCTCTAAAGGAAATAGGAGGATAAGGAATGAGAACGGTAGAAAGTAACCGGAAAACAACCGAGACGGATATCAAAATGAAGCTGAATCTTGATGGAACCGGCGTATATGAGATCAAAAGCGGCTGTGGTTTTTTAGATCACATGCTGGAACTCTTTACCCGGCACGGGCGGTTTGATCTTACCGTACTCTGTGACGGAGACGTAGAGGTCGATTTTCACCACACCGTTGAAGATATCGGAATTGTCCTTGGGCGTGCGTTTTTAGAGGCGCTCGGCGACTGCCGCGGGATCAAGAGATACGGGTCGTTCCTTCTTCCGATGGACGAGGCTTTGGTTCTGGTCTCGCTCGATATCAGCGGACGCAGCGGGTATTACGATGGCCTCGCAATACCGGGTTATAAAATCGGGGATTTTGATACCCAGCTTGTCGCGGAATTTTTCGCCGCATTCTGCCGCGCCGCCGGGGTAACGCTCCACGTTAGAAAACTTGCCGGAAACAACGCGCATCATATCGTTGAAGCCGCATTCAAAGGATTTGCCCGCGCGATGAAAGAGGCGGTATCCATCGACGAAAGCGCACCGGATGTGATTCCGTCGACAAAGGGGACCATTGTATGATCGCAGTTGTCGACTATGGGGTCGGAAATCTTTATAGTTTGCTCAGTTCGTTGAAATGGCTTGGGATCGACGCGAAAGTGACCGGGAACGCCAGAGAGATTGCATCGGCGGACCGGGTCATTTTGCCGGGCGTCGGGGCATTTGGCGACGCGATGGGAAAGCTTGAGTCGACGGGGCTTCTAGAAATAGTACAAAGAGAAGCCGAAAGAAAACCGCTTCTCGGGATTTGCCTCGGCATGCAGCTTTTGTTCGAAAAGGGCTATGAATTTGGCGAACACGCCGGGCTTTCGCTAGTCCCCGGGGAGGTTTGCTCCCTTGAACAGGATCTTCAAAGCGCCGGTTTTAGATTTAAGGTTCCGCAGATGGGATGGAATCCGCTGATCATCGACCGGCCGGACTGCCCGATTTTGAAATATACGGCGCCGGGGGACTCCATGTATTATGTCCACAGCTTTTACGCCAAAGGATGCGAAGCATATACCGCGGCGAAGAGCGAGTACGGAATCATGGTGACCGGGGCGGTTCAAAACGGACTTGTCTTTGGAACCCAGTTTCACCCGGAGAAGAGCGGGGACAAAGGGCTCTTAATACTAAAGGCGTTCTCGGAGGTTTAGATGCTGATATTTCCTGCAATTGATATGATTGACGGAAAGGTTGTCCGTCTTTTTCAGGGGGATTATAATAAGACGGAGGTATTCGGAGACGATCCGTCCGCATACGCAAAGCAGTTTTTTGACTCCGGCGCGCGCTGTCTCCACCTGGTCGATCTGGACGGCGCGAAAGAAGGCACTCTTCGGAATTTTGAGTCGGTCAAAAAAATTGTCGATGCGGTTCCGGGAATGCTGATTGAACTTGGCGGCGGGATTCGCGACGATCTTGCAGTTGAACGCTGCTTTGAAGCTGGGGTTTCCCGCGTGATTCTTGGAACGGCTGCTCTCAAAGACCGGGATTTTACCAAACGCATGGTTAAGCAATACGGGGACAGGATTGCCGTAGGCGTAGACGCGCGCGGCGGAAGAGTCGCGATTGAGGGATGGCTCAATACGTCAAAGACGGACAGTATCTCATTCTGTAAAGAGATGGCGGGGATCGGCGTTCGCTATATCATCTATACCGATATCTCCAAAGACGGAGCGGGAACGGGAACCAACCGGGATATTTATAGAGAACTCAAAAAAATTGACGGGCTGATGGTAACCGCGTCGGGCGGGATTTCGTCGATAGACGACATACTTGCGCTTCGGGATATGGATCTTTACGCCGCAATTATCGGGAAAGCACTCTATAACGGGACGATCGATTTGCGGGAAGCAATTGCTTCGGCGAAATTAGACTGAGGATTTGGAAAAGAGAGGATTGACTATGGTAGCAAAACGAATCATTCCCTGTTTGGATGTGCGGGATGGCAGGGTTGTAAAAGGGGTTAACTTCGAAGGGGTTAAGGATGTCGAAGACCCGGTAACGATGGCGGCGTTTTATAACAAATCCGGCGCCGATGAGCTTGTCTTTTATGATATTACCGCGTCCGCGGAGGGAAGAAGCCTGTTTACAGACGTCCTAAAGCGTGTTGCGAGCGAGGTATTTATTCCGCTTACAGTAGGCGGGGCGATCAACGAGGTATCGGATTTCGACCGTGTCTTGAAATGTGGCGCAGACAAGGTAAGCGTCAACTCGGGCGCGGTACGTAACCGGGATTTGATCAAGGACGCCGCCAAGCGCTACGGAAGCCAGTGTGTGATCCTTTCCATGGACGTGAAGCGCGTAGACGGGAAATTCCGCATCTTTGTTCGCGGGGGACGGGAGGATACCGGTCTTGACGCGGTCGAATGGGCGGTACGCGGGGAAGCCGAGGGGGCGGGCGAACTTGTCGTCAACAGCATGGATGCCGACGGCGTTAAGTCGGGGTTTGATCTGCCGGTTTTAGAGGCGATTGCCGCGAAGGTTAAGATTCCGATTATCGCGTCCGGCGGCGCAGGGAATATGGAACATTTTGCGGAGCTTTTTGAAACGATTCCGTCGATGGACGCGGGGCTTGCGGCTTCGATTTTCCACTTCAAGGAAGTTGATATTATGGAACTCAAACGGTTTTTGGCCGGACGCGGAATTCCGGTAAGGTTACAATAAGGAGAGGGCTATGTTGGAGATAGAAGAGCTGAAATTTGACCAAAGAGGTTTGATCCCGGCGGTTGTTCAGGATTTTTATACCGATAAAGTTTTGATGGTCGCCTATATGAACAAGGAGAGTCTCGCGATTACGCTTGACGAAAAAATGACCTGCTTCTGGTCGAGAAGCAGGGAGGAACTTTGGCGGAAGGGCGAGACGAGCGGCAACCGGCAGCATGTTGTTTCAATCGCCGCCGACTGTGACGCCGACACGCTTCTCATCAAAGTCATCAAAGACGGTCCCGCCTGCCATACCGGCAGCGAGAGCTGCTTTTTCGAGGATCTCTACGAAGACGAAAGTCAAAAGAATTTTTCATTGTCGGAACTCTATGACATGCTGGTTGACCGGAAGCTGAATCCGAAGGAAAACAGTTATACCAATTATCTTTTTGACAAGGGCGCCGAAAAAATACTCAAGAAGATCGGCGAGGAGTGTTCCGAAGTTATCATCGGGGCGATGAAGGACAGCCGCGAAGAGACCGTCTTCGAGATCGCCGACCTCTGTTACCATATTATGGTTTTGATGGTAGAGCGCGGGATCACCAATACAGATATTATCAAGGAACTTGCAGGACGGCATGTGATCGACCATAAGGAAAAACAGGAGACCGGCAAGTAATGCAGTTTTATTCCAATTCACATGTTCATTCAACCTGGTGTGACGGAAAAAATTCGACAAGAGAGATGGCGGAAGCGGCAATCCAGCTCGGATTTACCGACCTCGGCTTTTCTTCGCATGCGCCGACAGGGTTTGATACCGGTTGTTCCGGAATCGGCGATGAAACGGCGTATTGTTCCGAAATCAAAGCGCTCAAAGAAGAATATGCCGGAAGGCTTACGATACTTTGCGGGACCGAACAGGACTATTTTGCTCCGACCGATAAAAGCCGATATGATTATTTTATCCACTCGACTCATTTTCTTTCAAAAAACAGCGA
>CAZGYK010000001.1:23074-27233 GCA_964530485.1 uncultured Oscillospiraceae bacterium | reverse complement strand
CGATACGCCAGAGAAGCTGTCTTCGGTTCTTAAATCGGTTTATGGCGGGAACGGTCTTACGATGGCTGAGGATTACTATACGCTTGTTGCGAAGGGCGTTACGAGGTATCGTCCGGACATTGTCGGACATTTTGATCTGATCACCAAGTTTAACAGACTGCTTCGGATGTTTGACGAAGAGTCTAAGAGTTACCAAGAAATTGCGCTAGACTATCTAGACGAAGTAGTTACCGTCGTTAATGATTACGGCGGAATGGTTGAAATTAATACCAGCGGAATGCTCTTTAACCGAAAAGACGTACCCTATTGTGGTGCCCGGTTTTTGCTGGACCGGCTGAAAGAGAGGAAAGTCCGAGTCATCATTACGGGAGACAGCCACGCGAAGGAGACATTGAATTTTGGATTTGAGCGTGCATTCGATCTACTAAAAGCAGCCGGATTTTCATCGATGGCGGTTTTGAAGAATGGAACATTTTGTGACATTGAAATCTAGGAGGTAGCGATGAAAATTGACCATGTTGCCGCCTACGTCAGCGATCTTGAAATGATGCGGCTATTTTACGAGACCTATTTCAACGCGTCGGCGAACCAGATGTACCATAACCAAAAGACGGGGCTTCAGACGTATTTTCTTGCCTTTCCCGACGGCGGAAGGCTAGAGATTATGGCGAGGCCGGATCAGGTAGAGCGCGAGAAAGGAAGAACGGATACCGGTTGGATTCATCTTGCGTTTCAGGTTGGCGGAGAGGATGCGGTTGACGCGCTGACCGAACGGTTAAGTCAGGACGGTTATGAAGTCGTCAGCGGTCCTAGAAGAACCGGCGACGGGTATTACGAGAGTTGTATTCTTGACCCGGACGGAAACCAGATCGAAATAGTCGGGTAAAATGAAATTAAAAAGGACATGGGAATATCCCATGTCCTTTTTTGAAAAACAACTTATTTTAAGTTCGAAAACAAAGGAGATTTCCGGCGGGATCGCGAAAATGAAACGAGCGCGCACCCCATGGACGAGAAGTCGGGGCGCCTATAAAATCGATCCCGAGATTGAGGTTCTTTAGTCTTTCGTACTCCGCATCTACATCGGCGACATTGAAGCCGAGAATGGTATAGCCGGTTCCGGCATGATCTGGAAAGCGAAAGCCCATAGTCTCAATCGCCGCCTGTTTCTTGTAGATCGAGATTCCGGTTCCAGCGAAATTTAGACCGGAATGGGTCTCGTTTTCCTCGGCTTTTGTTTCAAAAACCACTTCATAAAACCGGGCGAGTCTCAGAACGTCTTCAGTAATGAGACAAAGATCAGAATAGGTCATAGATACTTAGCCTCCATAGTTGAATAAACCAAGCAGACCGAGACCGATAAAAAAGAGCAGGATACCAAAAAACAGGAGAAGATAGGTTCGTTTTTTTGAACCGGCAAACTCTTTATAGAAGAATCCCCAGAAGTAGGTCCAAATATTTACGGTACGGCTAAACAGGAAACTTAGCGTTGCGCTTAAGACGGGCATCGCATAGATGGAGAGAAGGTTTCCGCCGTAATGGCAGACCATAGCAATCAGCGAGAACAAGATCGGTTTCTTTGATTGACCGACACAGAGTACGGTTTTCCATTCCTTTTTTACGGTATGTTTGATTCCGTAGACGACCGCCATGCTGAGGAACGAACCGGTAGCAAGGTAGGCGGCGGTAAGAATTGGAGGCATACCGGAAGCGGTTCCGGCTGCGGTTCCGATCGACCACCCGTTGATTAGAAACGTACTTAGGACCGAGAGAAGGATTACACCGACGGGAACCGCCGATTTCAGCGTTTTTGGGTCGATTCCGTTCTGGACGGCACGATCGCGGTCGCGAAGAACCGTTGCATAGCTACAGACAAATCCGGCGATGATAAAGATTACGGTAATGAGGATAATCAACAGTAGCGAGTTTTTGCCTTTCGGCATGCCTTCTTCGGCAATGGATGTTGCAATTCCGAGAATGCTTCCGATTGCGCCGCTCAGCGTTGTAGCAAGAAGAAGACCAATTTTGCTGAGAACTTCGAGGTTGATTGTCATACCGATCGAGAGCATGGCGCCGCCGAGGATAATTTTCGGGATAACAGCGATGTTTGCCCTTGTTGTTTCAACAATCCCTTCCGGAAGAAGAGAAGGCGCAAGAAGTAACGTAAGCGTCCAAACAAACAGAAAGGCGAATGTATAGAGAAGGAGAGCGAGCCCAGATAGCGGATATCCTTTCAGATGTTTGACCACCTGCATCCATCCGCCCCACATCGCGGCGGCGAGAAGCGTAAGAGCAACAGCCATTCCGGTAGAAAAATACATTGTTTGCATAAAGTGTCCTTTAATTGGCAGCATGTTCGAGAGCTTACGGCTTTTGACGGTCAAAACGCAACCGGGCAATAGGTTAGCAAAGCCGGGAAGACCGAGCGGTTAGCTGCTTGGTTTTTGAGAAGCTTTCTCTTTATAACACAAAAAGCCAAAAAGTGAAAGGGAGAATCGTAAAGAAGGAGAAAAAATGGGATTCCCTTTACAGAAATAAGAAAACCGATATAATGAAATAACATACGAAAAACATCGACAATAGGATGGTAATGGAAGAGAATAAGAACAAAAAAATAAATCCGGAACTGCCGGAGGACGAAAAGAAAGTCCAGAAAGCGAAAACCAGTTCGGCAAAAGCGGATTCGGCTTCTTCGAAGACGGCTGCGAAAAAAAGCACGGCGAAGCCCACAGACAAAGCGAAGACCGGGACAGCCGCGAAGAAACCGGCGGATAAGCCGGGGGTAGCGAAAACAACCTCTAAATCCGCGACAGACAAAACAAAGGCCGCCAAGAGTACGGCCAAACCTTCAACCGGTCAAACGAAAGCGGATACGGCTTCTTCGAAGACAGCGGCGAAAAAGGGCACGGCGAAGCCCACGGACAAAGCGAAGGCAGGGACAGCCGCAAAGAAACCCGCGGATAAGCCCAAGGCGGACGCGAAAGCGACGGACAAGCCGGGGGCAGCAAAAGGAACCTCTAAATCCGTTGTGGACAAGGCGACAAAGGTACCGGCAGCGGCGAAACAGGCCACGCTTGACGAATTAAAAGATCTTGTCGATAAGGCTGGAGCGGATGGACAAAAGCCGGGAGAGGTCATTGCAACAGAGGAGCAAGTCTCGGATATTGCGGTACCGGAGGTTCCTGAAATCGGCATTCAGCCGAAAGAGCAGGAAGAGATCGAGAAAGAGGCGGAACCCGACAGTAAGATTGAGGGAGAGAAGCCTAAGAAGATAGAAGCGGAAGAACCTGAGGGTTCGGCTGCCGGCGAAATTGATACGGCTTCTGTTTCGATAGAAACATCGGAACGAACGGAAGAGAAGCCAAAGGTAGAGAAGGAAACTCAGAGAGCACCTGAGGTTCAGGAGACCGTAACACCCGCAGAGGTAAAACCTGAACCAAAAAAAGGGCATTTGTTAAAAAGAGTTCTGGTTGCCGTTGTTTTATTGGCGATTGCCGTTTCGGTAGGCTGGGTTCTTTTGAGTATGGCGTCCGATCAGGGATTTCCTGAGACCGAAAGCAGCCTTGGCGAAGATCTGACCAAGGAAGAGGAGACGGTTCCCCCTCCGGTTGCCGATGAGATCCTGTCAATCGCGGTTACGAGGGACCATACCTATCTTCCGCTTGAAGGAACTTGGCAGCTCGAAAGCAAGATCGAATCGACCGGAAATGTTGATCTTTCGGTTCGCTGGGCGAGTTCGGATGAATCGGTAGCAACCGTTGCCGAGAACGGGTTGGTTACCGGCCTTAGCAACGGAACCGTAACTGTGACAGCGACGGCCTTTAACGGAATGTCCGATACAACGGAGGTTGTCGTGACCGATTGTATCATTCTTCCAAGTTACGAGTATAAGGCGTTTATTCCCGCCTATTATTACAGCGAGGAAGAAGCCGAACTGATGGATACGATTCTCTTTAGCCGCGTGGCAGATGCGGGAGGATACGGAACCCGCGGGGCGGTTATTGCGGCAGCGCGGTTTATTACGCTTGAGATGCCTTATATGATCCCGTACTTCTACGAGAACGGACGGATGGACGCCCACCCAGGACGTCCGGTCTGCGACGGAGAGGGGCGCTATTACCATGTTGGACTCTATTTTTCCGAGAAAAAATTTGAGGAC
>CAZGYK010000001.1:17430-23027 GCA_964530485.1 uncultured Oscillospiraceae bacterium | reverse complement strand
GGGTTTGTCAGTTGGGCGATGATTAACGGGGGAATCGATACCGGCGATATCGGCGCGGGGGATTACATTGAATATGACAACGAGTTCTCGGATCTTGGGGAGCGTCAGGAGCTGACGGTTGAACTTCTCAAATCCGGAAAAGTTAAGGTTGGAGACCTGATCGGTAAGGACGGGCATATCGCTTTGATTGTCGGGCTCGACGATACGCATATCTGGATTGCCGAATCCTATTACCGCGGGGTCCAAACCGTATGTTTTACCGTAGACCGGGGGGTTCTTGACTGCGACGAGTACAACTATATTATCAACATGGATCATATGTATCCCGGCGGAGACGGCGTTTATACAAATACCTGGGAATAGAAAAAAGAGGGCGTTTGCCCTCTTTTTATTTAGTACCGTTTCTGGATCGGGACGTCATCGAAGCTGATTTCCCGGTAGGAGCTTCCGTCGAGAGAAAAGGCGAAATACGCGGTATAGGATGAATCGGGTTCTTCAAAAGCGGCGATCGGATAAGGATTTACCGGAGGCCTGACTTTGGTCGTTGCGTAAACATAGACATAGTTGCTGTCGACGGCGTTGATTCCGATGACTTCCATTGTATCCGGGAAAAAGTTTTCGAGTTGTTCTTCCGTTTTTTGCGGTTCTGCTGCGGTAAGCGTATACCGGAGAATATCCTGTCCTCTGACAAGAAAGAGGGTGTCATACCGCGCCAGCGTATGATAGCGGGCTCCATAAATCTCGGTAAAGAACCCGAGGTTGACAAGCAATCGGTATCCGCCCCCGGGATTTTTCTTAAAGACGCCAAACTCAGTCGGAGTAAGGTCTCCGGGAATCCGCGGCGAGATTTCGGTTAGATAATAGTCCTTTGATATATAATCGTCCTCAACGACGTGGGTATAGACCGTTTCGGAACGGCACCCAGTAAGCAGGAGCATTGCCATTAAGAGGAAAGGGATAAAGCGCTTCATATTGTTCTCCTCGAGAGGTTGCTGATAGGGAAATCGTAAATCATTCGTATCACAAAAGTCAAGCAAAGGACGCGCGAACCTCTTGCTGTTTGCCGCGGCGGTATGCCGGATAGGATGAATTTTCCGGACATAAAACTCCATTTTTGAACAGTCGTTGGTTGAATATGTTGCGGGGCTTTGATATAATAACTTCGTATTTTTCATATTCTCAACGCTTCATTTCGGCATTTGAGTTGCTAAAATGCGGCGTTTGAGTTGCTAAATAACTGCATCTGAATTGAAAAACCCGGTCTTGCGCTTCGGCGCTCGGCTTAAAGGAGAAAATATGACCTTCCTCAATGTTCCGTCCATCCTCAGTTCCTGGCAGACCACGCTATTCTTTGTCCTGCTTCTGGGAGGCGGTGCTCTCGCGTTTATTTTTATTAAAAAATACCGCGAAGAGATTGCGCCTAAAAAAAGGCTTGAAAAGAACGACCATGATCACAGCATCAGCGTGTTGAAAAAGATTCTTGGATCCTACGTCAAAAAGCATGACGGAAGGGTGATCTATTCGATAGAAGTTGGGAGCAAAAAGACAAAAGGGTCTGCCGATGCGATTCTGATCGGTTACTTTGGCGTTTTAGTGTTGGTTGGATGTGACCTGAGCGGAGATCTTTATGCGACCGATAAAGAGGAGCACCTGACCCAGGTTGTAAAAACGGAGCGAAAGCAGCACGACAACCCGATCCTGCAGGCGAAGACGGCGGAAAAAGCTGTTTCTGAGCTGCTGCGCGAGAAAAAGGTGTACCGGGTTCCGGTAGAATCTGCGGTTGTGTTTACAGGGAGCAAAGTCAATGTAAACGTACCCGGATCGCACGGGAGCTTTTCGCCGAAGACGTTGGAGAAAGCGCTCTCATCAAAGCAGTATCTCGAAGACAAAGGCGTCAACACCGACGCAGTCGCTGAGGCGATTTTGAGCTGGAGGTAGAAGATGAAACGGTTTGTTGCACTGGTTCTGGCTCTATTTATGATTTTTCCTTTTCTGACGGCTTGTCAGAAGCCCTCGGTTGAAGAAGAAAAAACACCGGATTTTCGAAACGTTTACTGGGGGATGTCCCGCGAGGAGGTCGCGGAGTCCCAAGACCTGGAAGCGGAGGTTATCCTTGACGATACGCTGTATTACGAAGTAGAAGAAAATGGCGAGAAGGTACTTGTTTTCTTTTATTTTAAGGAGAATAAACTTGTTCGCGGCGAATGTATTATTGAGATGGGCGATAAGGAATGGAGCATTCGCGTTCCCGAGATGACCGAAAGTTATGCAAAGTTTCGCGACCAGCTGATCGGGACATACGGCGCGCCGCTCGCGGAGGACTATCGGGTATGGGAAGATAAAGATCCCGCCTATATCAACGATTCGGATATGACGAACCTCTACCACGGAAGGCTCCGCTATCTGACCGAATGGAAGACGGAGACAAGCGAGATGAGCCTCGAGCTCTATTTCAAGGACAGGGATTTCAAGTATATTTACCTAGCGGAACAAACATTACCAGAATAGATGTTTACAGATTCTTCGAAAACCGTTTCGAAGAATCTTGTTCTATCGGGGGGAAGAGATATGCGTTTGATCCTCGGGCGGGCAGGAACCGGGAAAAACAGTTTTGTGATGAACGAAATCAGAAACACGGTGTCAAAAGACAACCGTGCGCTTTTGATTGTTCCGGAACAGATTTCCTTCTCCTCTGAAAAGCGGCTTTTTCTGATGCTTGGCCCCGAACGCGCAGGCGAAGTTGAAGTAAGGAGTTTTTCGAGACTGGCGGACGATATCCTTCGGGCAACCGGAGAAGCGGCCAAGATTCGGGTTAACGATGCGACCGGCGTAGCACTCGTTCGAAAAGCGGTTCTCTCACTTAAAGAAGAACTCTCCTATTACCGCCGGAGCCGGGCGGATACGGCGTTTTACAGGATGACATCAGACGTGATTCATGAATGCAAAAGCGCGGCGGTAACGCCGGAGATGCTTGCAGATTTGGCAGAAGGAGCACCTTCCAGGTTGACTTTTGCAAAACTCAAAGAGCTTTCGCTGATCTATGGCGGATACGAGGCGCTTTTGAGCGATCGCTATGAAGATGGATCCGACAGGTTGACCGCCGCAGCAAAAGCGGCTTCAAAGTCTGATCTCTTTTTCGGAAAGACGGTCTACATCGATGGGTTTACCGGGTTTACCGAACCGGAATATCAGATGATGCGCCGGATCGCCGAAACTGCTACTGATGTTATCATCCCGCTTCTCTGTGACCGGCTCGAAAATGGAAGCGAACTGTTTACGACCGTTCGGAAAAATGCGTTGCGGTTAATTGAGCTTTTCAAAAACGCCGGGGTAGAAACAGAGATTTCCCTTCTTTCAGAACAGCACGGAATGGCAAGAGGAATTTCCGCTCTTGAATCCTTCCTCGCGAACGGAAGCGGAGAAATCGAAAACGACGGGGTTTACCGGATTGAGGCGAGCGGCCCGTATGAAGAATTTGAGCGAATTGGGGCGGAAATAACCGATCTTGTCAGAAACCATGGCTACCGGTATTCGGATATTGCGGTAATCGTAAGAGATATCGAGAGTTACCGGACGGTTATTAAGAGAACGTTCCGCCTTTATGAAATCCCCTATTTTGCGGATTGGACTGAGAATGAGACGTTTTCATCTGCGGCTACATTTATTCGGTCTTCGCTCGCAGTTCTCGATGATTTTTCAGTCGATAACCTTCTCGCGCTCCTCAAAACATCACTGATGAAACTAGATGAACAGGATATCGCGGCATTTGAAAATTACCTGTTTGTATGGAACGTCGACAGAGCGGGATTGTATGAACCGTTTTGCAATGATCCCGACGGGTTTTCCAACGAGATCAGCGAGCACTCAAAGGAAAAACTGGCGCAGGCAGAATTGGTACGGTCTTCGGTTGTCAACTGGGTAGGAGCATATGTTGACCGGGCAAAAGGAAAACCCGCTTCAGGAGTGATCCGGGAGATTTATTTACTTATGAAACAGTCCGGCGCGGCCGAAACGCTGGCAGCCCGCGACGAGGCGGAAGGGGCATTCTCACTCCTCGATCAACTGTATCGGATTCTCGGCGAAGAGACGATGAGTCCGGAGGAGATTTCGGATATTGCGGATGTTCTCTTCGCAGAAACATTTACCGGGGAGATCCCGGAAGCATTAGAACAGGTTCAGGTCGGTGAGGCCGACCGAATTCGGACAAGTCATCCGAAGGCGGTCTTTGTCGCCGGTCTTTCGGAAGGGGTTTTTCCGAGGACGGAATTTGAGCTTCCTCTTCTTTCCTTTTTTGAACGGGACTATATCAACGAACATGGCGGAGAGCTTTCAAGAAGTTTTGAGACCCTTCTGTTCATGGAGGACCTTCATTTTTATAATGCATTGACCTGTGCGAATGAACGGGTTTATCTCGGCATTCCGAAACAGTCTGTCACAGGGACGTTGCTTCAGCCGACGGCAAAGATTTCGGAGTATCTTGAACAATATGATCCGCCGATAGCGCCGACGGAACGAGACAGGTTTTCTCTCGTAATCAACGAAATGACCGCGAAAAAGGCGTATTACGAGGGGAGCGAGTTCAAAGAAGAAATTCGGTTGAGCGGACTTTCAGATTTCTGCGATGCCGTTGACGAAGCGGCGTCGGAGCCGAGCTATGCCCTTTCGGACAATACCCTTTTGGAATCGGTATTAAAAAAGGAGATGCGCGTTTCGCCGTCTCAGGTAGAGCAATTTGAAAAATGTCGTTTTAGCTATTTTCTCCACTACGTTTTGCGGGTAGATCCGCTTCAACCCGCCGAGATGTCCCCGCTAGAGGCCGGAAACTTTATTCATGCGGTGATGGAAACGGTTTATCAGAAGACCGGGGGCGATCTCGTTAACACCGATCTGTCTCTGCTGAACAGGATCACGGATGAGGCGGCGGATTCCTATGTTGAGGGGATTTTGAGACAGGCTGTTTTGCAGTCTGCCCGAATGCAATATCAGGTTGCGCGGTTAAAGGCGCAGGCGAGGAGGCTTGTTTCCTGTCTTCAAAGAGAACAGATGCAGTCTTCTTTCCGACCGGTTGATTTCGAGCTCCCGATATCGGAGGAGGGGATTCACCCGAGAACGCTTTTAACGCCGGACGGAACGGAGGTCTCGGTAACGGGAAAAATCGACAGGGTAGATATCGCCGAGATCGACGGGAAACGCTACGTCCGGGTTGTCGATTACAAAACCGGGGTAAAAGAGTTTTCGCTTGACGACGTTTATTATGGACTCAATATTCAGATGCTGATCTATCTGTTTTCGGTCGTAGAAAACGGCAAAGACCGGTATGGCAGCGTTCTTCCGGCGGGGGTTCTCTACATGCCTTCCGATCCTCCTTTGCCGACGATAGACAACAAGAAGGGGGTCTCGAAGGAGGCCTATCGTATGGATGGGATTCTGCTCAGCGACCCGAAAGTAGTTAAGGCTATGGAAGAGGGCGACGGCGGCGTTTTTATTCCGGTTAAGGTAAAGGGAGATACGGTGTCCGGGGCCTCGGGGAAGCTTGCAGACCTCGAGGAGATGGGGAATATCAAGCGTCACATTGACCACGTTGTCATGGAAATGGC
>CAZGYK010000001.1:8385-17420 GCA_964530485.1 uncultured Oscillospiraceae bacterium | reverse complement strand
AGCAGGGAGATATTGCGGCGAAACCGACATTCAAAGGCGATAGTACGCCCTGCGGCTATTGCCCCTATACCGCCGTATGCAGAAGAGACCGGATTCTTTCGGGGCGGGAGATTGAAAAGGGTACCGGCGCACTGTTATTGAAGGGCGGTGGCGGAGATGATTGAGTTTACACCGAACCAGCGCGCGGCTATCGAGCGCATTGAGGGAACCGTTTTCGTTAGCGCGGCGGCCGGGAGCGGCAAGACCGCCGTATTGGTTGAGCGGATTGTTGAGATTGTTTGCAATGAAACCAACCGGGTTGATGCCGACCGTCTTCTGGTTGTTACCTTTACAAAAGCGGCCGCTGCCGAAATGACGGCCAGGGTTAAATCGCGCATTGATCAGAAACTTTTGGAGAACCCGAAAAGCGAATGGCTCCGGCGCCAGTCGCTCTTAATTCGCCGCGCGACGATATCAACGGTGCATGCGTTTTGTATGTCGCTCTTGCGCGAATTCTGGAGCGAACTTGGGCTTCCTCCGGATTTCACAATCGCGGGAGAGCTCTTTTTGGAAGAGATGCGCGAGACGGTGCTCGCGAAGGCCGCAGAGCGGTTATATGAGGATAAAGAGGGGCGCTTTCGCGCGTTCAGCGATTTGTTCGGACGGGCGAGAAGCGACCGGGAAGCGCTCGAAACGGTAGACCGGTTTGATCGCTTTTTGTCGGATCTTTCCGATCCGGAAAGCTGGAAAAATGACTGCCTTTCGTCGTTCACTTTGCCGGATTCCCCCGCAAATACGACCTATGGCAGAAAGATGTTTCAATTTGCAAAAGAAGCCGTTGAGGCGGCGGGGCTCATGTTAAAAAGAGCGTGGGATTTGGCACAGTCGGATGACGGATTGGCGGCGGCATACGGGGAAGCGATTCAGGACGATCTCTATACCGTAAACGCGCTTGAATCACGGATTAAGAGCCGGGACTGGGACGGCACGATCAATCTGATTGAGAGCTATGAACCTCTTCGGTTAAAACCCGCAAAAGGCGCTGATCCACAGTTGAAGGAGCAGGCGAAGCAGGAGCGGGACCGGGCAAAAACGATTCTAAAAGAGCTGGAGAAACGGTATTTCCTTCTATCAAGCGAAGAATTTCGATTAGACAATATCCTGACGGCTCGGGCGATGGAGACGTTGTTCTGGGCGGTAGATGTGTTTCAGGAGGAATACCAAAAACAAAAACAGCGAAGAAAGATGTTGGACTACGGCGATCTTGAGCATCTTGCAATTCGGCTCCTTGAACAGGACAGTCTGGTCCGCGAAGAAATTCTTTCACGCTACGAATATATTTTTGTTGACGAGTATCAGGACACGAATGAGATACAGGACCGACTTTTTACCCTCCTTTCGGAGAGATCGGGAAAATTCTTTGGCGTTGGGGATATCAAACAGAGCATCTATCGATTCCGTAGAGCGGACCCTGAAATCTTTATTGAAAAAAGAAAGCAGGCCTTCTCGATAGAAGAGAACCGGTATCCGGCGCATATTCCGCTAACCCATAACTTCAGAAGCGGCGCTCCGGTTATTGAAGCGGTCAACCGAATCTTTTCGGCGGTGATGACCGAGCGGGTAGGAGATGTTGACTATAAAGGGAAAGAGGAACTGACTTCTCCAAAGATAAGGACAGAAGGGGAAGAACCGGGGCTTGAAGTTTTGTTGGCGAACAGCAATTTTATAACCGACGAAACCGAGGCGGAGCAGGTAGCCGAACAAATTGCCCGTTTGTTGAACCAGGGATATCTGATTGAAGAGGAGTCCAAGGGGAAGAAGGTGTCTCGGCCCTGCAGGCCGGGAGACTTCGCGATTTTACTTCGCGCAAAAACAAAGGCCCCTATGTTTGAAGAGAGTCTTCGTAAGCGGAATATCCCGGTAAACGGAGATGGAGCAGGCGCGCTATTTGAACGCTCCGAAACCGAAGTCTTGATCGCTCTTTTGTCGGTGATCGACAACCCGAAGCGCGACGTAGATATGGCGGCCGCGATGCTGTCTCCGCTATTTGATTTTACGCCGGACGATCTTTTGCGGTTAAAACAACCGGACCGGTACCGCGATCTCTATTCCGCGATTCTTGGGAGCAAAGACGAGAGATTTGTTCGCTTTTCCGATCGGCTTTCCGATTGGAGAAAGCGGGCGGCGAATCAGCCGGTTGACCAGCTCTTGACCGACATTGTCGACGAGACCGATGCCGAATATTTTTTGACGGCCGGGGAGAACAGCTCGAAGCGAATAGACAGTATTCGGATATTGATCGATAACGCCGCACAGCTTTCACGTTTCCCCGGGCTGACGCTCTCCCGGTTTCTTCGGCTGATCCGAAGGGGGAAACAGCCAGGTGATGCGCTTTCGGGCGGATTTACGCCGTCAAAAGACGCGGTTAATATTCTGACAGTCCATAAATCCAAAGGGCTTGAATGGCCGATTGTCATTGTTGCTGACGCCGCGAAGGGGTTCAATTATACCGACGTAAGACTTCCATCGGTGTTGTTTGACCGAAAGATGGGGGCGGGAATCCGTTATCGGACGGAAATTGACGGCAAGGACTCTCTGCTTGCGGTCCGAAACACAGTTCCTTTTAAGGCGATTGCGGCCTATCAGGAACAGAAAATGATCAGTGAGGAATGCCGCGTTCTCTACGTTGCGCTGACCCGCGCGAAGCAGAAAATTTTTGTGTCGGCATCCGTAAAGGACATCGAAAAGGCGCTGCCGGAAATTGCTGTTGACGGGTCTTTGTCGGACTATACAGTCGGAAATGCCAAGAACTTTTTGTCCTGGGTATTGCTTGGCCTTCGGGAGCAACGCGAAACGGTTTTAGAGGCACTCGTAAACGGCCAAAACTATTCCGACGGGGTAATTTCGATTGGCATCTCTGCAAGAGACGCAAATGAGATTCTGGAAGAGAAAAAAGATTCGGCGCTGGATCAGGAAGCGGTAGAGGTAATAAAGAGACAGATCGCGTACCGCTACCCGAGAAGCGGACTCTTTGACGTTCCGACAAAGCTGTCGGTCTCCGAGCTGACACATGACAGAAGAATCCAGCCGGGGGCTCCCGCATTTATGAGCGGGGACGGGCTCGGGGCAGCCGCGCGCGGAACGGCAATCCATCAGTTTATGCAGTTTGCGGACTATTTAAAAGCAAGAGATTCGGTCGAAGAAGAACTTGCCCGTTTGGTTGAAAAGGGATTTGTCAGCAAGGAATATGCCGAAATTATCGATCTGTCCCGGTTACGGGCGTTTTTCGAGAGTGATCTTGCAAGGCGGCTGATCGAAAACGAAGTCCTTCGGGAGTATGCTTTTATTGACGCGATGGATGCCGGCGGAATCAAGGAGCTCCCGAAAGAGCTTTCCAAAGAAAAGGTTATGGTACAGGGAATTGTTGACTGTATTCTCTTTGAAGGTGGCGGGGCGATTTTAGTTGACTATAAGTCGGACGTCGTAAAGGATAAAGCAGAACTGATTCGCCGGTACCAAGGACAGCTTGCGTTTTATAAAAAAGCGGTAGAGGCAAGATTTCGAGTACCGGTTACCGAATCTGTGATATACTCGTTTCATCTCAACGAGACAATTTCTCTAGAAGAGTAGGAGAACCTATGGAGCAGGCAATTGAAAAAATCAATACTTTTTTTATCGAAAACGGAGGTATGCTGCTGCGCGCGATTTTGATTCTGGTCATCGGGATCATCGTGATTAACATTGTTCTCGCGGCGATCAAAAAGGGACTTAAGAAACAATCGAAAATTGATCCGATTATGATTCCGTATATCCGTTCGTCGATCAAGGTCATTCTCTATCTGGTTTTGTTTTTATGGGTAGCTTCGGAGCTCGGATTCTCAATGACCTCGCTCGTCACGCTTCTTGGGGTTGTAGGATTGGCGGTTTCGCTCGCGCTACAGAACAGCCTTTCCAATATGATCAACGGTATATTTATTATGCTGTCGAAACCGTTCGCGCGCGGTGAATTTGTTTCGATAGACGGGGTAGACGGAACGGTTCAGAGTATCGGCCTCATCTATACCAAGCTGAAAACTATAGACAAGCAGGTACTGATTCCGAACTCCGACGTTGCAAACGCGAAGATTTTTGATCTTTCGGTGTTGCCGGAACGAAGGCAGGACATTGCGTTTACCGTATCCCACGACAGCGATATTGACCACGTCAGGTCGGTTGTACTTGCTGTTGTAAAAGATGCGGGAGAACTTTCGAAAACCGAGCCGGAGCCGGCGGTTGTTGTAACCAATCTCTCGACAAACGGGATTGAAATGGTCGCGCGGGTATGGGTAACGCCGGAAAACTATTGGCCGTTTCGAAACTATATTTTTGAGGCGCTTAAAAAGGCATTTGACCGCGAAGGAATCGTGATTCCGCGGAGCCTTATCGATGTTGCGCTGACCGGACAGAAATCATAATTACTTGATATAATTGCAAAAGAACCGCCCTTTTGGGCGGTTCTTTCATTTAAGAATAGACGGCAAAAAGAGATAGAAGCTATCCGATAATGGAGTCTTCGTCAATTCCGACCAGCTGGTTGATCCCGTTTTGGTCTTTCATCCGGCGGAAATTTCCGTCGGGGATTTCGGCGATGACGATTTCGCAGAGATAAAGAACCGTACAGCCCGGTTCGCAATGACCGGAGAATGCGACATTTTTATCGGAAACGACCATATGGATATGCGGCTTCCCATCGGCGATTACGCCTGAGATTGCCGAAAGCTCGAGGGGCATATTGTCCCAGCGCTCAAAATATTCGACAGCCGGATAGGTTGTCGTCGTAACCATATGAAGAACGCAGTTTTTGAAGGTTGCAAGGCCGGTCACGATCGCGCCGTATTTGATACCGGATTCTTTGATAAAGGTTTCGATTTCAAGGAGAAGATCTTCGCCGGGATTGATTCGAAGCGTATAGACTTTTCCAAAACCATTGCTTTCGTAAAACCGCATGATAGATACCTCTTTTCCTGTTTTTCTTATTGTAGCATCCGGAAAACAAAAAGAAAAGCGAAGGAAAATCCCTTCGCTTTTTGGTTATCCATTAGCCGGTTCATATTCGTTTCGGATTGCCTTGCGGATAATTTTTCCGGAATTGGTTTTCGGAAGGCTATCAACATAGCGAACAATACGGGGGTATTTATAGGGCGCTGTCTGGTTCTTGACATAGTCCTGAATTTCCTTCGTCAACGCATCGGAGGGCTCATATCCGTCGTCGAGGACGATTGTTGCCTGGACGACCTGCCCGCGGACGGGGTCCGGCGCGCCGGTAATCGCACATTCCTTAACCGCCGGATGGGTTAAGAGAACGCTTTCGATTTCAAACGGCCCGATCCGGTAGGCGGAACACTTGATGATGTCGTCGTTTCTTCCGACAAACCAGTAATAGCCATCGTCGTCCCGGTAAGCGATATCGCCGGTATGGTATTCAAAATCGCTTCCGTAGGCGTTTTCGACTTTGCCGTCGCGGTAGTAACCTTGGATCAGTCCCTCAGGAAGTCCGTACTGGAGACTTCGGACAACGATCTCGCCTTCCGTATTTGGCGGACAAATTCTTCCGTTAGCATCTTCGAGAACAATGTTGAACAGCGGAGAAGGTTTGCCCATCGAGCCCGGACGAGCCGGGAACCAGGGGAAGTTTGCGACCATAACGTTGCTTTCGGACTGGCCAAAACCCTCATGGATAGTAAGACCGGTCAGATTTCTGAAATCGTCTACGATAGAGGGGGAGAGCGGTTCGCCGGCGGTACAGCAATGGGTAACCGAAGCGAAATCCTCCCTTGTCAAACCTTCTCGCATCAAAAAGCGGTAGATTGTTCCGGGAACGCAGAGGGTGGTCGGTTTATACTTTTTGATGACGTCGAGCTGGACTCTCGCGTCAAAACGGTTGGCCGCGTCAAACGCGAGAACCGCACTGCCGCAGAGCCATTGGCCGTAGAAGCTGCCCCAGCCGAATTTTGCCCAGCCGCTGTCGGCGCCGGTATAATGGAGGCCGCCGTCTTTGACACACTGCCAGTAACCTGCCGTTACGATGTGGCCGAGAGGATAGGTATAGGAATGGGTCGCCATCTTGGGGTATCCGTTGGTACCCGAAGTAAAATAGATCAGGAAGTGGTCGTCAAACCGGATGGTTTCGTCGGCAACAAAGCTTTCTTTGGTATTGCGCATGCCTCTTGAAAAATCGATCCAGCCATCGCGCTGTTTCCGAATCAGGGCTGTCGCTTCAAGGGTAGGACAGTCGTCGCGCGCATGTTCAACCTGAGAGATGACATAGTCGTCGTCCGCGGCGATCAGAAGTTTCGATCCGCTTGCGTTGATCCGGTAGGTAATGTCTTTTGCTGTCAGCTGGTAGGAAGCCGGGATCAGGATTGCGCCGATCCGGTGAAGCGCGACGGCAATGACCCAGTATTCCCAGCGGCGTTTCAGGATTACGATAACCCGGTCGCCCTTTTTGATTCCGAGCGACAAGAGGTAGGCGGCGCATTGTTTTGAGAGATCGGATATTTCAGTAAAGGTAAAATACCGGTCGTTTTCACCGTTTTCATCGCAATAAACCAGCGCAAGGCGATCGGGCTCTTTTCGCGCATAGGCATCGACGACATCGGTAGCAAAGTTAAAGTTGTCGTCGTAGCGCAGGTAATAGTTGCGAAGAAAATCTTCGTAAGAATCAAATTCAGTTTTAACAAGATACTTAGATGCTCGCATGTCTTTGCCTCTTTATAAAAAAATAAAAGCGTCCTTAGTTTCCTAAGGACGCATCGTTAACCGTTGCGCGGTACCACCTTTGGTTCGTAACAAAAGTTACGCACTCTTTCGGAACAATCATTCCGCCCGCATTGTAACGTACGCGGCAACGTCGAAGCCTACTAAAAAATAATTTCGTTCGGTTCGCGACTCAAAGGCTACTTCAACGGGTCCCCATACGGCGCTTTCACCAGACGGCCGCTCTCTAGGATGTGGGATGATCGCTTACTACTCCTCGTCACAGTCTTTTTTCTGTTCGATTAGCTGGAATTCTATCATATCCACCAAAGCAAGTCAAGTTTTTTTGATGGTTGTTACAGTTTAGACATGAATACTCTCGTAAATCTTCTTGCCGGCGTGGGTCAGGTAAAAATAGAGAACGGCGCTAAGCAACAGCGCGCCCGCAGAAACGGCGTAGAGGAACACAGTTGGGTCGGCATTGATAAACACTGTTGCGTAAAGGACAACCGGTATAGCAAGAAAAGCCATGCCGCCGAAGACTGTTATCAGCGCACTTGCTCCTTGTTTGATCACCTGAACCGGGTTCACAAAATCGAGCTTCGGGAACCAGAGATTCGCGGCAAAGCCAAAAAGGGCGACCAGGATTTGGAACGAGATCGGCAGAACAAAGAGAGCGCAGGCCTGCGCAAAATTCATCGGAACGACAATCAACGTTGCAACAGCGGCAATCAGGATAAACGGCAGGGCAATAAAGATGTTCATCCCTACTTTTGCATACATCACATCACCAAAACTGACCGGGCTGGTTCGAAGTATCCAGAAATTCTTTCCTTCCAGCGAAATTGAGGCGCTGGCGGTAATGTTGGTAATTACGCAAAAGAGCATCAATGCCGCAGCCATCATTGCGAGGAAACCGGTTACTTCGCTCGGCATCGGACCGGCGCCAAAATCCATCGCGACCTGGCTTACTATCGTTGCGATCAGTTCTTTTCCTTTGATCAGAACCGCACCGGCATAGACAAGCATCATCAATAGTCCGATTGCGTCGTTAAACATGTAAAGCGGAAGCGACGTAAAATTTGCGAACTCTTTTTTGAGGAGGGCGGCGCGGATTCCGGTTACCTGCAGTTCTCGTTCGACATACTTCGTCTTGACGCTTCCGCGGTTTGTCGTAGCGATTTTGATAAAATTCTTTTGAATGATCAGATAGACCACAACAACCGGGACGATACACCAAAGTACGAAATAAAGAAGGGAGAGAAGGTTCGTTTCTTCAACAGCGATTCCGAAATGGTAGGCAAAAGACAGGACTTTTCTGAAGATTTCGGCAATCGCAAGACCGCTAGCCGCAAGTTGGTTAATATAATTGAAGATATTCATGTAAACATACATGAATCCGCCGAAGAAAATAAGCATCAAAAGGGTAGAGATCAGAGCTTTGCGTTTTAATCTGGACGAAATCAATCCGAGCAGCCAGCCGACAGCTGTTGCCAGGGAGAGCGCGAGCATCGGAATCAAAAACGTTCCAAGAAGAATCGGGATCAACATCGCCGCCGAAAACGAAGTTACATAGAAATAGAAAGCTACAACCGGCAGCATAATCAGAACCGTAAACATCAGTTCGATCAGGTAGAGCGAGAACATACGGCAAAACAAAATCTGCCCCGGCCGAAGCGGCATACTCATCAGAAGTTCGTTGTCCTTCGCTTCAAAAAGCTGGGAGTTGGCGGTAAAGACCGTAAAGATAAAACTCGCGAAAAGACAGAGAACAGCGGCGAACGACCAATAGAGCCAAGCGACGCCAACTGAGGGGAATGCCTGGGCGAGAGGATAAAACATAAACCCGACGGCAAACAACAGGCAGCCGACTACGTAGACCGAAAGGATTCCGATCAGAACTTTGAAAATCGGCCCCCGATTTTTCTGGCTGTTGGAATTCATCATCGAGGAAAACAGCGCCTGAAACTGGACCTTAAGCAATGATTTAGTCATGATGATCCACCAAATCGAGAAATACGTTCTCGAGAGAAGTATTGCCCTTGACTTCTTCGGTCGTTCCGGATGTAATCAGTTTTCCTTCTTGGATGATCGCGATCTTGTTACAGAGTTTTTCGGCAACCTCGAGAATATGGGTAGAAAAGAAGATGGCGCCGCCGTCATCGCAGATTTCCTGCATAATTTGCTTGAAACTATGGGTAACCGACGGATCGAGCCCGACAAACGGTTCGTCGAGCATCATCAGCTTCGGTTTATGAATCAACGCCGCAATAACGGCAAGTTTTTGTTTCATACCGTGGGAATAGGAGTTGATCGGGTTG
>CAZGYK010000001.1:0-8368 GCA_964530485.1 uncultured Oscillospiraceae bacterium | reverse complement strand
ACTGTATGCAGTGGTTTATCCTGAGCCTTAAGTTTCAGCGCCCTTTCAAAATTGTAGAGATCCGGATTGTCCGGAATATAGGCGAGTTGCTGTTTGGCCTCTACCGGATTGTCACGCACCGAGATTCCGTCTATCGTAATCTCCCCATAATCAAAGTCGAGAATCCCGGAACAACATTTGATCGTTGTTGTTTTTCCGGCGCCGTTGTGGCCGATAAACCCGTAGATATCGCCGGATTTGATTTCGAGCGAGAGGTTGTCTACCGCGGTCTTTTTACCATAGGTTTTGGTCAGATTTGTGATTTTAAGCATGAGAGCTCCTTTCGGGACAGAGGATTCGGATCATGTATTCTGAATACCAGAAGAAAGATTTATTCTCCTGATCGGTAAACAACGATCTGATAACCGGGAAAGGGTACAGGACTTCAAAAAAGACCTCGGATAACCCCAACGCAACTTTAATAATTTTATCACAAATGAAGAAGAAATTTCAAATGGTTTCAGACTTTCGGCGTAGCAGAGGATCCTTTCCTTTTCTAGTTGGAACGTCTATAATTAAAACAATTAGTAAACCGGATCGCCGAGGATTGGGTATGGATGCCAAGAAAAATGATATGAAGGATCAGCTCAAGAAGGGCTGGCGAATTATTATCGCCGCTGCCTTGATTATGTGGCTTGCCTATGGTATGCGCATGTGTACCATCACGCTTTTGACGAAAAATATTACCGAAGAACTTGGGATAGCGCGCGGACCGTTTTCTTTTTTTACAACGTTCCGCTATATGATGGGCTTTGCGGTCAATCTCTTTTTCGGGAAAATCATTCGCCGCTACGGCGTACGGAATGTTCTCGCGGCGGGATTTCTGTTTACATCAATCGGAGAACTGCTTTATGGGTTTAGCTCGACGCTTCCGATGTTCTATTTCGCGGGCGCGATTTCCGGCGCGGGAAGCGGTCTTGCGGGCGCTTCGGCCGTCGCGCTCATTGTCGGCGACCATTTTGCATCCGGAAGAGGAACGATTCTTGGAATTACCTCGGCGTTCAGCGGTATCGGCGCGGCATTTTTTAATCCGGTAGTCGGCATAGTTACCGGGAGTTTTGGCTGGAGACCCAGTTTTTATCTGTCGACGATTGTCAGCGCGATCGCCGGGGGATCGGTGTTGTTTCTTATGCGCTCTCATGAACGGAAGATCGGGAAAGAGGGGGTTCACGGGAGTGATGTTTCCGGACAGATGGCAGAGAAGGTTGGAATTCCGCTGGCCGATGCGCGGCGGATGCCGGCGTTTTCTCTTCTGATGCTGACAGGGATTCTTCTCGGAATGTCAACCGCGTCCGGGTACCTAAACTACCCGGCGCATCTCACCGATACCGGATTTGATTTCCTGTTTGTTTCATCGGTCGCTGCGGTTGTACTTTCGATCTTCAACAGTCTCGGAAAGATCATTTTCGGAGCGCTTAACGATCGTTTTGGAATCGGGAAATCTGCGACAGTTCCGCTTGCCATGACGGCGCTTGGAATGGCGGCGGCAATATATGCTTCGCCTGAGTCAGTCTGGCTAGCGATCTTTGCCGGGGTAGGGCTGGGGTTTGGGATTTGCGCCAATACGATCGTTCCTCCATTTTGGGTTTCAGGTGTTTTCGGGACGAAAGATTCGGCCACCATTATGGGCTATACCAGCGCGATGATCCTTCTCGGCTCGGCTGTTGGAATGCCTCTTAGCAACTGGCTATTTGACTTGACAGGCGATTACGGGATTTCCTATTTTGTGTTTATGATTATGATTCTGATTGTACTGGTATTGAACCTGACGGTTCTCGGCAACAAAAGATTGCAAAAATACCAGTGACCGCATACTTTTTTGCGGGTAAAACCGCACACAACATTCGGTCTCGGATTGCGGTTTACGATGGCGTTCGCGATAGGGAGTCGGAGATGCAAGATTCTCAGGGATAGACGAATCCCTCGCGAGACGGTACTGGCTTTTGGCCAGTTACTCAAAAAACGAGCCGCCGATTTTCGCATTCTGACCATTATATTTAATAGCAGTATCTGATATAATGATGAGAAGGATCTAAAACATTTTATGATGTTGAATTTTGATAATAAGGAGACAGTCCGATGAGTGAAATATTTAAAAATATCCCGAAGGTGACCTTTGAAGGTCCGGGAAGCAAAAATCCGTTTGCGTTCAAGTATTTTGATGCTGATCGTGTGATCTTGGGAAAGACAATGCGGGAGCATCTTCCGTTTGCGATGGCGTGGTGGCACAATCTTTCGGCGACCGGCGCAGATATGTTTGGCGTAGGTACCGCGGATAAGCGTTTTGGCGCAGAAAACGCCGGGACGATGGAACATGCGAAAGCGAAGGTTGACGCCGGATTTGAATTTATGCAAAAGCTCGGAATTGAATTTTTCTGTTTCCATGACGCGGACCTGGTTCCGGAAGCGGAGACGATCGCCGAGACCAACCGCCGCCTCGACGAGATTACCGATCATATTTTGGTAAAGATGGGCGAAACCGGGATCAAATGTCTTTGGGGAACGGCAAACATGTTTAGCAATCCCCGCTTTATGAACGGCGCGGGAAGCAGTAACTCGGCAGACGTCTATTGCTTTGCCGCGGCGCAGATCAAAAAGGCGATTGAGCTGACGGTAAAGCTCGGCGGAAGCGGATATGTCTTTTGGGGCGGACGCGAAGGGTACGAGACGCTTCTCAATACCGATATGAAGTTTGAACTGGAGAATATCGCCCAGCTGATGCATATGGCGGTCGATTACGGAAGAAGTATCGGTTTCAAAGGGGATTTCTACATTGAGCCGAAGCCGAAGGAGCCGATGAAACACCAGTATGACTACGACGCGGCGACCGCGATTGGGTTCCTCCGCCAGTACGGACTTGATAAGGACTTTAAGCTCAACGTCGAGTCCAACCATGCGACTCTCGCCGGACATACGTTCCAGCACGATCTCCGTGTCGGAAGGATCAACGGAATGCTCGGTTCGATCGACGCCAACCAGGGGGATCTGTTGCTCGGATGGGATACCGACGAATTTCCGTTCAACGTTTACGACGCGACGCTTTGTATGTACGAAGTTTTGAAGATGGGCGGGCTTCGCCCGAACGGCGGATTTAACTTCGACGCGAAAAACCGCCGCCCGAGCTATACCTATGAGGATATGTTCCTCGGGTTTATTCTTGGGATGGATACTTTTGCTCTCGGACTGATTAAGGCCGCAGAGATAGTTGAGGACGGCAGGATTGACGACTTTATCAAAGAGCGTTATCAGAGTTACGAGAACGGAATCGGAAAGAAGATCCGCGACAAAACCGCTACCCTTGCCGAGCTTGCGGAGTACGCCGAGAAACTCCAGAAGCCGGAGCTTCCGGGTTCCGGAAAACAGGAATATCTTGAAAGCGTCGTCAACAGTATTTTGTTTCAATAGAAAATTCAAAAAGGGCGGTTGTGATGACCGCCCTTTTCTAACATGAGGAGACAGATATGATTTATATTGGGATTGATCTTGGAACTTCTTCGGTTAAGCTGCTCGCGATGGATGAAACCGGAGCTGTGTTGCACACGGTTTCCCGGGAATACCCGGTTTCCTATCCGAAAAACGGATGGTCTGAACAAAACCCGGAAGACTGGCTGACCGGCTCGCTGGATGGTCTTTCAGAACTTCTCGATCATCTAGACCGCAAAAAGGTTAACGGAATCAGTTTTGGCGGACAGATGCATGGGCTCGTAATACTCGACGAAAACGACAAGGTCATCCGGCCTTGTATTCTTTGGAACGACGGAAGAACCGAAGCCGAAACAGAATACCTGAACGGAACGGTAGGAAAAAAGAAAATTGCGGAGTATACCGGGAACATAGCGTTCGCGGGGTTTACTGCGCCAAAATTGCTCTGGATCAAGAAAAACGAACCGGAGAATTTTAACAAGATCCGAAAAATTATGTTGCCGAAAGATTACTTGGCGTATATGTTATCTGGAGTCCATTCTACGGATTATTCCGATGCTTCCGGAATGCTTTTGCTGGACGTCAAGAATAAGCGCTGGTCAAAAGAGATGATGGAGATTTGTTCGGTCAAGGAAGAGTGGATGCCGAAGCTATTCGAGAGCTATGACGCGATTGGACGGCTTAAGCCGGAGCTCGCCGAGAAGTTTGGGATCGCCGACGTTGTTATCGCCGCCGGAGCGGGAGATAACGCGGCCGCCGCCATCGGGACCGGGACAGTCGGAAGCGGGGAATGTAACATATCGCTCGGAACATCGGGGACAATCTTTATCTGTTCCGACAGTTTTCGGATGGACGAGAACAACGCGCTCCATTCCTTTGCACATGCCGACGGCGCATTCCATTTGATGGGCTGTATCCTGTCCGCGGCATCCTGCGGGAAATGGTGGGTCGAGGATATTCTTCATGAGACCGATTACCAGAAGGAGGACGGGGGAATCGATAAACTCGGGGAAAACCGGTTGTTTTTCCTGCCCTACCTGATGGGAGAGCGTTCGCCGCACAATGACCCGAACGCGCGCGGCTGTTTCTTTGGAATCAGCATGGAGACAACGAGGCAGGATATGATGCAGGCCGTTTACGAGGGCGTAGCATTTGCGCTACGCGATTCGCTTGAAGTTGCGAAAGCGGAGGGGATCGATGTCCGAACGACCAAGATTTGCGGCGGCGGCGCAAAGAGCGAAATATGGCAGAGAATTATCGCGAATGTGATGGATCTAAAGGTTAACGTACTCTACAACGAGGAGGGTCCGGCTCTCGGCGGGGCAATTCTCGCGGCGGTTGCGTCGGGGGAATTCAAAAACCTGGAAGAGAAAGCGAAAGAAATCGCGAAAGTCAAATATACCGTTACACCGGATCCGGAATCGGTAGCGCGTTACCGCGAGAAATATGATGTTTATCGGTCGCTTTATCCGGCGTTAAAGCCTTGTTTTTCGAAACTAAAATAGAAATCCTGGAACTTTCCAGTGATTTGGAAACCTAAACCGACAAAATATGATTGATTTGTAACATGAGAACTGTAAAATAGATCAGAGTAAAATAAAGACAGGCGAAGATAGCCGCATGCCTGCATGGGGCTATCTTTTAAATCGGAGCGCAGATTGAAGAAACTGATTAAAAGTTATGGATTCTCTATGATAGCCGCTGTGATCAGTATGGCCTTGATAGTGGTCGCCCTTTATGCGTCAACGGTCAAATCTTCCAGAGATGAGCTGGAGCAAATACAGACCCAGATGGTTGAACTTACCGAGATAGAAGCACTTTATGTTCGAACGAAGATGGCGGACATTATTTCTCGCGGAAAAAACCTTGCGCTTGCCGTCTCTGAATACGAGGATATCACTTCTTCAGAGGCCGAGAAACTAATTTCCGACACGGAGAGTTCGACGGTCGTAACCGACCTTTTCGTGACGCTTCCGGACAACTCCGTCTATTTTACGGGCGAGATGGGAAGTGAGATCTTCGACCAGCTGGATTTTCAAAATGCGCTTAGTGGAGAAGCGTCGCTTTCCGACGTTTTTACGTTAAAATCCGGGGTAAACATCTTTGCTATGTCGATACCGATTCAAAGGAATGGAGCGGTTATTGGGGCGGTCACCGGGATATACGAGACACGGCTGATTTCGGAACTTTTGGATGTTACCTGTTTCGACGGCGAAGGTTATATGCATATTTTTCAAAAGGACGGACGTTTTGTTGTCAAGGCGGTTCACTCGGAATCGATTAACAAAACGGACAGTTTTTTCTTTATCGAAAATGCTTCGTTCCAACCGGGATACAGTTTTGAAGAATTTATGGATAATATCCTTGAGAACAAAAACGGCTTTTTAGAATTCGCGATTGGCGGAGAAAGCAATTATGCATTCTATACACCGGTAGGCGAGTATGATTGGTATATTGTTACGGTGATTCCGCGATCAGTGATCCAATACTACGCTGATGAGAGCGCGAAGACCAGCCTGATTCTTTTGGTTGAGATCGTTTTGGTTGTCTTTGGGCTTCTGGTTTGTGTGATGGTTGACACAAGAAAACGCCAGAAGGAGTTGGTGCTCGCGAACGAACGGCTGAATCTTTCGGAAGAACGATTCCGGATAGCGATGTCGCATGTTCCGTATCTTGTTTTTGAATACCATTTTGGAGACAGGAAAATTCAGGTACTCAATAACCAGCGGTATGTAGACGGGATTCTTCCGGGTAACGATACCGTTTCAATTCTCGATTTTGCAAACACGGTTTATGAAGAAGATCTCGATCGAGTTAAAAGGCTTTTTTTGGAAATCGAGGGTGGGACAACAGCTGGGACAGTCTATTTTAGAATGCGTCCGGAGAACGAGACGGATTACAGATGGTTTAACCTTGTCTTGAGCAGCGTCTTAGACAAAAAAGGAAAAGTTTTCCGTGCCGTAGGGACATTGGAAGATGTCAATGATCAACGGACAGAGACACTCAAACTTCGCGTTGAAGCGGATACCGATGCGCTGACAGGCATTTATAACCGCGCGGCTACCGAGCGACTGATAGAGAATGAGCTGAGCAATGCTCATCCGGATACAAAATATGCGTTTATGCTGATTGATTTGGATCATTTTAAGGAAATCAACGATACGCTTGGACACCTCTATGGAGATGAGGTTTTGAAAGAAGTTGCTACGGCTCTCTATACGACATTCCGGAGCAACGATATTGTTGGAAGGCTCGGCGGAGATGAATTTATTGTGTTCCTGACAGGAGTTGGGAATCTTG
This sequence comes from uncultured Oscillospiraceae bacterium, assembly GCA_964530485.1. Classification (GTDB taxonomy): domain Bacteria; phylum Bacillota; class Clostridia; order Oscillospirales; family Ruminococcaceae; genus WRIP01. Next base: position 1,606 of record CAZGYK010000001.1, on the reverse strand, counting down.
AGATTGTGAAGCGTAAACTCAAAAAACCGCTCACTGCCCTTTCCAATCCGGACACACACAAGGGAATAGGGATTAAGCTGAGCGTCGGCGTTGTTTTTGGGAAGGCCGGGGATACGTTTATGGAGCTTTATCGCAAGGGAGATACCGCGCTTTACAACGCAAAACAACAGGGACGCGACCGGATTGTTTTGCTTGACGAACAAGAAGCGGAAGAAGCATAAGAAGGAACCGAGTATTTCCGGGTAAGCACAGAGAATCGCAAGTCGAGTATTTGCCGGGATTGTATCGATGAATAAACAAAAAAATGCCTGTCGGAAGACAGGCATTTTGATATGTTTTGATCAGTCTGCTACTTAAGGATTGTAATTTTTCCGATAACCGGAAGCGGCTTCAACTTGCCACTGGATGCGTTCACAATTCCAAGAATGACCATAGCGACAATTGCGATCCAATAGAGCGCCCAGAGAAGTGTTACGAGAAAGAAGAGTCCGGTAAACAGGAAAATAGATCCGAATATCCCGATCAGGATTGCGCCGGCGAGATCAAATAACATCAAAAGAAGACCTTGGTTTGCATGGTATCTGGCAAATTTAGAGTCTTTTGCCGCGAAGATCGGAATGAGAACAAGAAACCCAAGGTAGGCGAGAATAGCCATAGCCTTGTTGCTCGCGATGTCGGCTGCCTCATCATACGGACCCTGTTGAACAGGTTGCTGGTAATACCCCTGCGCTGGAGGATACTGTTGCTGAGATTGCTGATAAGCGGGTTGTTCCGGTGACACCGGAGGTTGCGGATAAACCGGTTGTTGGTAGAGAGGTTGTGCCGGGGCGGGTTGCTGGACGTTGGAATCTACTTCAGATCCGCAGGACGAGCAGAATTTAACACCGTCCGAAAGTTGGGCACCGCAGTTGCTACAAAAAGCCATAGGATTCTCCTTGTTAATTTATTTAGTCAATTTCAAAACGATAAAGCATTTTGGAACAGTGAGATTCGTCGCTGCATTTTTACCGGGTAAAGATATCATACGCCACGAATCCAAAATGTATTGTCTTGGATTAACTCAATGATAAATATAGTATACCAAAAAAATCAGGAAGCTCAACTGAAAACGATGTTTGCCAAAAAATTATCTATGATGATGGATCAAGCATAGAGATGTTGCAAATAATTGGCCCCCCCCAACCCCCTGAAGGCTATATCACTCAAAGATCCGCAGCTTCTTTCCCGGAGCCATCTCTGGCAATGGGAGATAAAATTTTAAATGTCCCAGCTTATAACTGGGTTTTTGGATGTTCAGCGGTTTCTGCAGCTATGATAGCTGCTTATCATGACCGTACTGGTTATGAAAACATATACACCGGCCCAACCAATAAAGGTATCATGCCATTAAACAACAGTTCTTGGCCGACTTGGTCAGATGGATACGCGACGTATCCAAATCTTCCACTTGCCGCTTCTCGCAATGGGGTAGACGGAAGAACAACGAGAGGTTCCATTGATGATTATTGGATTAGTTATGATAATTATAGCAATGATCCTTACATAACAAAAGGATGGCCAGAGCATATTTATGGATCTGCGATAGGCGACTACATGGGAACGAGCC